>JAJZPK010000025.1 GCA_021811205.1 Pseudomonadota bacterium | reverse complement strand
TGGAAATTATTTTGATTGTAACACTACATGCATCATTGGCATGTGAGCATTCGAGCATTCCCTAGGTTTGGAAGGGCGAATCGGATAGAATGTGCCATGTAGATAATCATTAGGAGAGGGCGAATGGCATCTGTGAACAAGGCGATTTTGATCGGCAATCTGGGCAAGGATCCCGATGTGCGCTATTCCCCTGACGGATCGGCGATCACCAACATTACGCTCGCCACCACAGAGACCTGGAAGGACAAGAGCGGTGAAAAGCAGGAAAAGACGGAATGGCACAGGGTTGCCTTTTTCGGCAAGCTTGCCGAGATCGCGGGCGAATACCTGAAGAAGGGCAGCCAGGTCTATGTCGAGGGCAGGATCCAGACACGGAAATGGCAGGACAAGGACGGACAGGACCGCTACACCACGGAGATCGTCGCCGACAAGATGCAGATGCTGGGAAGCCGGGGAAACAGCTTCGAGGTGACCGACTCCCCTTCTGAGTCCAGATCCCAGCGCCCAGCCCAGCAGCCCAAGGGGGGCTTCGACGACATGGACGACGACATCCCGTTCTGAATCAGGCAAGATCGAAAAAAGGAAAGGCCCGCACTTTGTGCGGGCCTTTCCTTTTGGTACCCGGCCTGCGAATCATCCATGAAGCTGATCAGAATCTGAACGGGTCATTCAAGAAGCGGTTCAGCTATGCGTCTTGCTTCGATGCGGATTTATCACGCATGGACTTGATGTTCTCGCGCCATTCCGCGAGCTGTTCGTCTTCGAGCTCCATCTGAATTGCCAGGGCCTCCGCGTCGCTGATCTTGTCCTTCTCAAGCCTGCGCGGCAATTTCCCTTTCATTCGGCTGAACAGGCGTTCGCGTTCTTCGACAGCCAAATTCTTAACCTTGTCCAGATATTCCGGCTTGCAGCTTTTCATGGCTCACCTTTCGGTCGATGTATTGTGACTGGTAAGAGGATACCCTTTTTCCGGAAAATTTCGAAGATCCGCATGTTTCATCCTGGCATGGGCGCATTGCGCAAGATCCAGAAGCTGATTGAGATGCAACTGGTAGGCTTCGATGATCTTCAGGGTTTCATCGTACGAATGCGGGTCGCTCACGCTGAGATGATTGAGTTCATCCAAAGGACTGGAGCAGGCGAACAGGCACAGGCGACGCTGCTGTTTTTTTGCGAAGCTGTTTTCGTGCAGCTCGATATGGCGTACCAGGTCGTTCGGAACGACCGGATTGAAATCGAAAATGTCGGCGGCTTTATCAATAGGGAACATGCTTTTCAAACTGACCTCGCCTGTTTAGATAGCCTGAAACGGAATAGCTCTTGCTCGTATTCTAGCCATGTAAAGGTTACGGTTTCATTGCCAAACGAGGCCAAGCCGGAAGGGCATGGCGGGTCCCAGATGGCCTCGAGCAGGATCGGGGCCGGCTGTTTCAAGCCGGGACAGGTTGCGCACCCACGGAGCAGCAGGGCTAGTCCCGGAAAACAAGGGGGCGATGGATCATGTTTCACTATGCCGACAGATGCTTACGGAACAGCTTGGCGCACGAAAATTCGATATCCATGAATGCATTTCTCCGATGCGGTATGATCTGGATTCGACATGCCGAAATGAAACCATAAAGGGGAAAGCATGGTCCAGTACGTTCCTTCAGACATCGTACCCCATCCTCCGGAAAACAGGGTGATCGACAAGGTCAATGCCCCTGAAAAGACACACCCTGTCGATAACCACCCGAAGCAGGCCGAGATGCTGGAAGAGAGGAAGCAGCATGCGGAGAATTCCAGGTATGGGCCGCCCCCCTTGGAAGAGAGACGCACCTACTGCAGGCGCATCTACCATTGGCCGGTTCTTGAGGAGCTCAGGTCGCTGATCGACAGACGTCGCCATGATCCTGGAGGTGAAACCGGGCATGTCGATGAAGAAGTATAGAACAGTTTTTGGCGAAACACGGGGCGACTCGCTTCCGGATTCCTCGATTGGACAAGGGGTTGTAGTGAAATCCAGGCCAATTTCGACAAGGTTATCCACCACGTGGGGGCTGTTGTTGGGGAAATGTCAATAGATGGTGTAATGTATTTTGATATTCGGCAACCTGTTGTTTTTATATAATAAAATATCCGCACAAAAAATAGGCGCACCCGTAAAAATCCTTTGCTGCAAATGTGTTGTGATTTTCATTGTTCATTTGTCAACAAACTTATCCACAGAAAATGTGGATTACAAAAATTGTTTATATCGATTATGAAGTTAACGCCACTATCCGATCCTGAACATGAGAATATATCTCTAAGTGAGGGGGTGAAATTCTTCCTGGCTTCCAAAACTGGGTTGATGAAAGCGGGTCATTGTCTGTAATTGAGCGTCTCTTCATCGTTCTGGAAGGTGCAACAGTGAAGGCGATTTGTCGGTCGTTCAACTGCAATACGGAAATCCGCTTGCAATTGCAGTTGCGAGAGCAATCGATGGCTGCAGCCATGAGCCTTTCAAGACGGGTCCGAGCGATGCTTCAATTGCGAATCAGCATGCTTTCTGGCATGCAATAGGTTTTTTGGCAGAATACTTCAACTTTTCCATTGAATTGCCGTAATATGTACGGAATATTCCTACGAAAAGGCAATGCAATTGCAAAGAGAGTTATCGCGACTCAAGGCGCTGATCATCGACGACATGGGATCCATGCGCAATTCGCTGAAGACACAGCTTCTGCAGCTACGTATCACAGATGTCGACACTGCGTCCAATGCAGATGACGCGCTCGACCGGATCAGGAAGGCCGATTACGACCTCATTCTCTGCGATTACAACCTGAACAAGGCCACTTCGGGCCAGCATTTTCTGGAATTCTTGAGAGGGCAGGGCATTCTTCCCATGCACACTCTTTTCCTGATGGTCACGGCGGAAGCGGATTACGATGCCGTCGCGAGCATATCCGAATTCCAGCCCGACGATTATCTCCTCAAGCCGTTCACATCGGATGCGTTGCGCGCAAGATTGAGCAGGCTGCTCGAGAAGCAGGGTGCGATTCAGCCGATCATGGATTGTCTTAATGAGAAGAAGCTGGACAAGGCGCTCGTCGAATGCGACAAGCTTTTCGATACGAAATGGGGTATAGAGGCGCATCGCCAGAAGGCTGCGGTTTTGTTAGAAATGGGCCGAACCGAAGAAGCGAAAGCGGTCTACGAATCCGTGTTGCGCCTCAGGGAAGATCTGGGGTGGGCGAGACTGGGTCTTGCCAAGTGTTTGCTGGCCTTGGGGAAAATAGAGGAGGCCAAGTCCGTCACCAGCAGCCTTCTCGAGAAATATGGCAATTTTGTCGCGGCTTACGATCTGATGGCCGAGATTGCCGAAAAACAGGAAGACAAGACGGGCGCGCTTGACATTCTCAAGCAGGTGTCAAGCATCGTGCCGAGCCCGAGGCGGCACAGGATTGTCGCAGAGGCAGCCTATCACGCCAACGACCTGGAGACTGCAAAGGCGACCTACGAGCGCGTCATCAAGCACACGAAAGGCTCGATGACGGAACAATCCACCGATTTTCTTGCGCTTGCTCAGGCGCACGTGGACTCGGGCGAACCCGAGAAGGCGCTCCAGGTGCTCGATACGGGAACGAAATCGTTCGGAGACAGCGGGGTGTACGGCCAAGTCAAGGCGTCGGTGAAGGCCCAGGCCCATGTTCGGCTGGGCGAAACGGAGCTTGCCAAGAAATCGCTCGAACGTGCGAAAAATCTGATCCGCGATCCCCAGGGGGATTTGGCGACAGTTTCGATGGCGAAGGCATGTCTTGCATTGGGTGACCAGGAAGAAGGGCTTAGGCTGCTTTCGCTTGCAGTCAGGGCCGACGAAAGCAACAAGAAGATCGTTGCTTTCGCAAAGAAGGCGCTGACAGACAGCGGGCTGGAGTCTCACGTCGAAGACATCGTGGATCCGGCGAAGAAGGAGGTGCTGGCCATAGTCTCCGAGGCTGCGAGCCTAATGCGCAAGGCCAAATTCATCGAGGCATTCGACAAGCTCGATCAGGCGTTTGCACGCGCGCCGAATCATGTGGAAACATTGATGGCTGCAGCTCAACTCAACCTGTTGTGGATGAGTCAGAACGGCTATGAAGACTCCTATGCCGAGAAGGCTGCCTCCTACCTGGACATGGTGGAACGCGTTGACCCTGGAACCGAGCGCACGGCGAATTTCAGGCGTTATCTCAACGAACTTGCGAGCCGCGCAGGGAAGTAGAGCGCTTTCTGGCTTGACGCATCAGATTGAACTGATGCTGTCGAAAACGCCAGCCATTTCGTCCGAGCCAATATCGGTAATACGCGCATCCGCTTCATCCAATCGTTGCCGAAAATCGATATGCTGCTGTGCAAAAGCCGGTGCGGTGTGACGGATATAGCGTGCGGCCATCAACACTTCGTGCGCTGTCTCGACCACCCTGATCGTGCAGCAGGTGGCGCATCCCTTGTGACGGACTGAATGTGCACAGATTGAAATATTTTCTCCAAGGGTGGAGAATCGCGCATTCTCCAACGAATGCGCGATTCCTTGATCATCCTCGGCGACCTTGACTTGCTGTACCCGGTTCCTTCAATGTGGAACCGTCATGTTCGGAATTTGGCCATTGCGGTCGCGGCCTCTCTGCTTGTCCATGCGTTTGTCCTTTTTTACCATTTTGCGCATCGCCCCATGAAGCTGAAGCCGCTCGTTCATCTGGGCGGACCGCTTTCAGTCGAACTTGTGCCGCTGAGGCCTGCAAGAAGAGCAGGGAAGCCTCCCAAGGCTGCAAGACCGTCTCTTGAGCAGGCGCCTCACCCGCTCAGGAGACGGGTCATTGCCGTGAAAAAGGCTGCGCCGGCTGCGAGCATGAGCATGCCGGCGCCAAAAATGAGCTTCCTCGACTACGTCAACAAGGCGCGCGAAAGGCGCGATGCCGCACAGGACGAATACCCGGTCGCCCCATTGCCGGTCGGTCCGTTTCCTCAGCAGGGGACCCATCCGAAGGGAACGAGCGGCTTGTTCCGGATCATCCGGATGAATGACGATACGGCGGAAATTTCCTTCCTGGGCTGGCATTCCGAATACAGCAATGCTCACAGGGAAGTGTTCGAAGTCGAAGCGGGGCCGGACGGCGACATCAAGATCGCCATCGTGCGCAAGATCATCGAAATCATCAGGCGGTATTACGACGGCGACTTCAACTGGGAATCGGACAGGTTGGGCGGACAGGTCGTGCTTTCGGCGCGACCCAAGGACAATGCACAACTCGAGTCTTTTCTGATGAAGGAATTCTTCGGGCCCTGAAATGGCGTTTAGCCGGTGCTCCAGGCGCGAGGGCGCTTCATCCCGGCTATCTTGCATGCCTGCTTGACGTAGCCGTAGGGGAAAAGCTCGAAGATTCGGTTGCGGTGCTGGCCGAGATGCTTCGTCACATGGCGCACATCCGGCGCGACCTGATGTTCGGCATAAAATTCGCGCATGAATCGGATCGCTCTCCAGTGATCCTCGGTGAGCTCGATGCTTTCCTGTCGGGCGAATTCGATGGCGATGTTCTCGTTCCAGTCACCGGGGTCGACCAGGTATCCTTCTTCGTCGGTATTGGGCATGATCTTCCATACAGAAAAATGAGGGGGGAATGCCCCCCCTCGAATGCCGCAGCGGTCAAGGGGAACGACCGCGCTTCAAACCAGAATACATCAGGAGTTGATATATTCTTCGTGAATCTTAATATTCCAGCCGTATGCTTGTCAATAGATAATGCATTATAAATACATCTTCATCGGGGTCTTTCCCGGGAAGCGCCAAAGGCGGCATAATGACGGGGTATCAAGAACAGGGGTGTAAGATGCTTTCCAGATGGTTTTTGCTGCTTCCCGTTTTGCTTGCAGGATGCGGCCCTTCTCCGACGAATCCCGTCAATTCAAGGTTTTCCGATGTCGTCAAAAATCAGGACAATCCGACTGTTCGGCAGCGCGTGAATGGCACGGTCAGAGCAGGGATTACGCCCAGTTCGGTGGCCTTTTCAGGCAAGTACGCGTATGTGACGAATGCCAATGGCGGCAATGTGATGATCTACAGCATTGCGTCCGACGGCTCTCTTGAAGCCATCAAGGATTCTCCCGTCGCATCCGGCTGGGGACCCAATCAGATCGTCATTTCTCCTTCAGGGAAATTCGCCTATACAGCGAACACCGATTCGACCACTATTTCAGCCTATGCCATCGATTCCAGAAACGGCAGCTTGAAACCCATCGCGGGAAGTCCGTTTCAGACAGGCCATAATCCCACCTTCATCGCTTTCGCGGCGTCCGGGAAATACGCTTATGTGGCCAATTTCGGTTCAACCACGGTATCGGCCTTTTCTGTCGACGAGAAGACGGGAGCCTTGAAACCCGTTCCAGGTTCGCCTTTCGAATCGGGCAATGCGCCAACCTGTGTTGCGGTTTATGGCAGCCATGTTTTTGTGACCAATTCGAATTCGAACGATGTTTCCGTATTTTCCATCCAACACGACGGTGCGCTCGAAGCGATTCCAGGCAGTCCTTACAAGACAGGAGCGGGTCCTTACTCGCTGGTGGTCGCGCCCTCCGGGAAATATCTCTATGTGGCGGATGCCCTGACCACCAACGTTTCCGCTTTCTCCGTAAATGAGCATACAGGCGCCTTGAAGGCGCTTCCTGGCAGCCCTTTCCAGACTGGAATGACGCCGCTATGGATCGCTATTGCCCCTTCAGGAAAGAATGTCTACGTGGCCGACTGGATCGGAGGCATATCCGGATACAGCGTCGATTCGAAAACGGGAGCGCTATCCGAACTGCCCGAAAGCCCATTCGAAACAGGCAATGCGCCCAAGGCGGTGTCGGTCGACCCACGGGGGAAATATGCCTATGTCGCGAACGGCGGAGACAACACGGTGACGGTTTACGATATCGACGACAACGGCTCCCTGCTTTTCCTGAAGAAGAAATGATCGATCTTCATTACTGGACTACGCCCAACGGCCACAAGATCACGATCTTCCTCGAGGAGTCCGGCCTGCCCTACGGGATCAGGCCGGTGAACATCGGAAAGGGGGAGCAGTTTTCGGATGCCTTCCTGGCTATTTCACCGAACAACAAGATTCCTGCCATCGTCGATCATGATCCGCAGGACGCAGGGGAGCCCTTGGCCATTTTCGAGTCCGGTGCCATTCTCCTTTATCTTGCGGAAAAGACAGGATTGTTTCTTCCCAAGGATTTGCGCGGCAGGACGGAAGTCATGGCCTGGTTGTTCTGGCAGGTTGGCGGGCTTGGGCCCATGCTTGGCCAGAACCACCATTTCTCGCGCTACGCGCCCGAAAAGATACCCTATGCCATTGCGCGCTATCGGAAGGAAACCGAGCGCCTTTACGGCGTATTGGACCGAAGGCTGGATGGCAGGGAATTCATCTGCGGCGCGTATTCCATTGCCGACATCGCGTCCTATCCCTGGATCGTTCCGCATGATGCGCAGGGCATCGATCTGGATGACTTTCCGAACGTTCTCAGGTGGTTCGACGGGATCTCGAGCCGCCCGGCTGTTGCGCGCGCCTATGAAATCGCACAAAGGATCAATCCGTCATCATGAAAAAAATTGCCTTGATGCTGGCCTTGTGTCATGGCCTGGCTCAGGCCTCTCCGATCAAGCACGTGGTCGTGATCTTTCAGGAAAATGTTTCCTTTGACCATTATTTCGCGACCTATCCGAAAGCACTGAATGCACCCGGCGAGCCGCCCTTTCATGCCTCTAGAAACACCCCGTCGGTGAATGGGTTGAATGAATTTCTCCTCAAGCATAATCCGAATTCGGCCAATCCATTCAGGTTTTCCAGGAAGGAATTTTCGACCTGCGACATGGAGCACGAATATGCGGCCGAAGAGCTCGCTTTCGATGCGGGGTTGATGGACAAGTTCGTCGAATACACCGCTTCCCGCAATTGCGATCCGAAAATGGTGATGGGATATTACGATGGCAATACCGTCACGGCGCTCTGGAACTACGCCCAGCATTTTGCCATGAGCGACAATTATTTCGGGACGACTTTCGGTCCGTCCACCCCAGGCGCGATCAACCTGGTTTCCGGGCAGACCCATGGTGCAAGGCCGGAAAATCTCGCGGATGCGACGAAAGGCGGGACGGTCTATGGTGACGCAGATCCGGAATTCGACGACTGCACCCATGGCGAAAAAATCGCCATGGGCGGGAAGAATGTGGGCGATTTGCTGAATTCGAAGCAAATTGCCTGGGGATGGTTCCAGGGCGGCTTCCGCCCGACCGGATATGATGGGGGCAAGGCAATGTGCGGCGCAAGAAGCCGCAATCTTTCCGGGAAAACTCTCCCCGACTACAGTCCCCATCACGAGCCTTTCCAGTACTACGCATCCACATCAAATCCCCATCATCTGGCGCCTGCCTCCATGCTCGAGATCGGACATGCCGGGCGTGCGAACCACCAGTACGACCTGAAGGATTTCTGGTTGGCTGCCGAATCAGGGCATCTTCCTGCAGTCAGCTTTCTGAAGGCGAAGATGGCCGAGGATGGTCATGCAGGTTATTCCGGACCGCTCGACGAGCAGCGCTTCCTCGTCGAAACCTTGAACAGGCTGCAGAGGCTGCCCGAATGGAAGGACATGGTCGTGTTCGTCACCTACGACGATTCGGACGGCTGGTACGACCATGCGATGAGTCCGATCGTGAATCACTCAGGGACAAATCTCGATGCGAATTGCGGGAAGACGAAGGGCTATGCGGTCCGATGCGGCTACGGTCCGCGCTTGCCGCTGCTCGCGATCTCGCCGTGGGCCAAACCGAATTACGTGAGCCATGCCATTTCGGATCAGAGCGCGATTTTGCGGTTCATCGAGGACAACTGGGGCCTGGGGAGGATAGGCGGGGATTCCTTCGACGAGAAGGCCGGATCGCTCATGGGCATGTTCGACTTTTCCAGGTCGGGAAAAGATCAGCTTTTCCTAGATCCTTCTACCGGTCTCGCGGAAAAGTGAACGTCTGGGATGTCCAGTGCGGTTTCGAAGCATGGTTTTCCCTTGACGAAAACAGAAAGCGCAAAGGCGGCCGTGGGCTGCATGTGAATGCATACCATTCTGATGTTGAGGGCCGCCAGGGTGCGCGCAAGCGATTCCAGCCATGCGTAATAGACCTGATCGATGAGCTTCTGTCCGGCCAGGTCGTAATACAGGCAAGCCGCCTTTTCCTGCTGCAAGGCGCCTGCGATCTCTTCGAGGATTCTGGCCTGGTCCCTGATGTTGAGCGCCTGAGAAGGCTCAAGCAGGTAGGATTCCTTGCCGATTCGGGTCAGATGCAGGCCTGCAATCATGATGCCTTGTGACTGACGTGGATGTCCATTTGACGGAAGGCTTCCTTGAGTCCGTCCGAGAGGCTGGCGCGCGTGGTGATGCCTGAAAAATCGATGTTCAGGCTGATCAGCGCGCGCGCGATTTCAGGCTGGATGCCCGTGATGATGGCGTTCGATCCCATCAGTTGGACGGCTCTGACGATCTGGATGAGATGGTGAGATACTTGCGAGTCGATGTTCTGCACGCCGGTCAGATCCATGACGACCACTTCGGCACGATCTTTTGCGACGCGCGAAAGAAGCGCTTCCATCACCAGCATGGTGCGGCTCGAATCCAGCGTGCCGATGATGGGAAGCGTCAGCACGCCGTCCCAGATTTCGGTAATCGGCGTCGATGTTTCCCTGAGTTCGGCTTCCTGGGCTTCCAGAACGCGTTCCCTTTCCCCGAGATAAGTGCGGAATACTGCCATGATCAGCTCGTTGAAAAGGCTGTTGAAGTAAAGCAGGACGGATCGGGATTCGGTGAAGGCAATCCCGCTGTCCTGCTCGAGCGCTTCGATCAGCGTGTACTGCATGAGCTGGGCATAGCGCACCACTTCCTCGACTTTTCCACCGCGGATCAGGACCTTCTGGGCGAGTGCAGAGAAGAAGATTTCGAGGGCATGAAATTCGGAGCAATTCCTGTCTTTTGGATTTTTTGCCCCGAGCAGGCCCGCCATGAGATTGAGGAATTCTACGCTCAGGTCGACGATTTCCTCATCGTCCATCAGGCCATCCCTGCCGAAATGGAGCCTGCCCGGCTCCTCGAGCAAGGTTGAGATGCTGCCGACTTCAAGATTGAACAGCGCCGAGAGCTTTTCGCTTAGTTTCTGATTCACTTCCGCTTCTCCTTATCTTACCGTTGTTACGAACAGGGACTGGTCGTCCGATATCCTGCCCATGATATTGCCCAGCACGTATGCGATGAGTTGAGGATGCTGGCTGAACAGGCCGACGAAATTCGATGTGTCCAGATTGCGGCGGATGCCGTCCGTTGCAGTAACGATCACGCTTTTTCTGGAGATGGGCGTCTCGAACAGGGATGGGGAGCGATGCTCTCGTCCCAGGATGCCCGGTGCGAAAGCAATGTTTCGCAGCTGCTCGTCCTGGTAGAGATGGGCGTGCATGTCGCCCACGCCAAGCAGCTTCAGCGTCCTGTTCTTCATTTCGATTTCGCCGAAAATCGCAACCGCACCGCGCCTCGATTCGAGCTGACTATCTGCTGAAGCCAGCGCCTCCTCGAGATCCTCGAAATGCGATAGGCAGGATGCGAGATCGCTTGTCGCAGCCTGGGCCTCGATGCCGTGCCCCAGGCCGTCCAGATGGAACCAGCGGAGCTTGTCCTGGGTTTCGCAAAGGTAGATTCTGTCGCCGTTGTAGCGCACATCGGACAGCGATCTGGAGAACAGGCCGACATTCGGGTAAGCCGCGCCCATTCTGAAGCGGGCGAGGAATGCAGTGCCCGCCCACTTTTTGGCCGTCCCTTGCGGCTGTGTGTAGAAATGCGATTCGTCGCTCAGCCTGCGGATGCTGCCCAGCCCCTTTCCGAGGGTGTTCTGGCTTGAATAGCCGTCTTCTTCGGCCTGGGCAAGATCGGGTATGCCCGGGCCGTAATCGAGGGAAAAAATGTCGAGTACCTGGCCGGGCTGCAGCCAGACCTGGATGAGTCCCTTGCCTGCTGCGTGCTTGATGTTGTTGCTCACCAGTTCGGCTGCCACGAGCAGCATGTTTTCGCGCCTGGAATCCGGGATGTTCAAACGTTTCGCGATGGCGGAAAGTTTGGATCTCAGCACCATGAGCGCCCCCTGATTCTGGGTCGTGCCGTGATACAGCAGTTTGCAGTCTTTTGCGCTGTCTAGGACGTGAGCCATGCTTGGCCTTGGACAGCAGAGTTTTGTTCAGGGAAGGCGACGGCATATTGGCCTCTACCCAGGTGTTTCGCTTCGTAAAGCGCTTCGTCAGCGCAGTGGATGAAGGACTCGAGCATGAGGGATGGGTCGGTATCCTGGGTAATGGAAGCAATGCCGATGCTCATCTTGTTCCCGGACAATTCGAGTATGCATTTAGCCTTTTCGAAGGCAAGGGCGGCCTCGGCGAAAAGCAGGATGGCGAATTCGTCGCCGCCTATCCTGAATGCGAAATCCACGTCTACCCTGATGACGCTGCGCAATATTTCTGCCGTTTTGACGAGATGGACATCTCCGTACTGGTGACCGAACTTGTCATTGATCTCCTTGAAATGGTCGATGTCGAGGAGCATAAGGGTGAGCGGCGCATTGCGCTGACGCATGGTATGCCTGAATGCCTGCCTGATCTTTGCATCGAAGGCGCGCCGGTTGAAAAGGCCTGTGAGCGGATCAGTTTCAGCCTGACGAAGCGATTCGTAAAGCCTGTTCTGGTGCTTTTCCAGGGATTGCTGCAGCTGTGCCATTTCCTTTTTTGCCTGTTCCCGGGTTTCTTCGAGATGGCGTGCCATTTCCGCATTTTTCTGGCGCAGGAGTTCGGGGTCGTATGTCATGGTCGAGTCTCTGAAGTGTCTGCAAAGTGCATCGACGGCTTCGGGCTCGGGAAGATCCGGAAGATCAGCGATCTTTTCGCGGATTTTCTCCCAGCTTACGATGAGATGCGCATCATGAAGAAGCAGGCTGGCCTCCAAGGGGTAACCCGTTGCAGCGCCGCTCTTGCGCAGGTTCTGCATCAGCCGAAGTGCGGAGGGAATGGAGGCGAATGCGCTCCCGCCGAGTTTTTCAACGGCTTCGAGAATGAAGGCGACGAAATTCTGCAAATCCGGTTCGATCGCCAAGTCCTGTTTCAGCAGTTCGACAACGCCCAAGATGTTCCCGTGGATTTCCGGCCAATCTTTCATTATGCATCTTTTTTCGGGAAAGCATTAATTTTTATTTAAGGTTGCAGGCAAAATGGGAAGCTTCGACTAAGCTGGGTTCAGGAGGTCGACATGATCAGAAACCCGATTGATACCAGCATCAGTCCGGAACTTGCACGGCTCATTTCGGATCGTGTGAATGATCCCGAGATCGAGGAGCCCGTCACGCTTGCCTCGATCAGGCGTTTCGCTTCTTCCATACTTCCCAGGGAATATGAGGAATCGGAAAGTCTTCACAGAATCGACGACGGCGCTTCCCTGCTTGATGAAATCGACGCTCTGGTCGACCAGTTCGGCACTGATTCGAATGCGGCGGATTTTCTGAAAGATGAGGCGAGCGAGGCATTGTCCCGGCTCATTCAGGCGGCGATGGAAGCATCCGACAATCCGCCCACCTTGCACGATGTGCGGGAAGCCGTGTTCTCCGGGCTGGCAGCCAAGCTTGTTGCTCAAGGCGCGCTGGAAGAAGATGAGGATGAGACGCTGATTCAGGAAATCGATGAGCTCATCGCGCGCTTCAGCGAAGATGCGCTTGCGGAACGGTTCTTGCGCTACGAATGACCGCCGAATAGCATCCCTGCGCCTGCAGTCAGCGCCATTGCGAGCATACCCCAGAAAGCCACCCTTGCCGCGCCCATGGTCATGGATGATCCGCCAGCAAGCGCTGACAGCATTCCGAGCAGGACGAGAAAGGCAATCGAAACTGCGCTGACGGCGGCCATGAGGTGTTCGGCAGGCGAGATGGGAATGACTGCAAGCGGCAAAACTGCGCCGATGGAGAATGTGGCTGCGGAAGTGAGTGCGGCCTGGACCGGTTTTGCCTCCATGGTCTCAGAGAGGCCGAGTTCGTCTCTCAGGTGCGCTTCGAGCGCGTTCTTTTCCATGAGTTGCATGGCGACTTGTTCGGCTAGATGGGGCTCGAGCCCCCGATGGACATAGATCGCGGCGAGTTCCCGCTTTTCGTGTTCGGCATCGGCTGCGAGTTCCCGCTGTTCTCTTTCGATATCGGCGCGTTCCGTATCGGACTGCGAACTGACGGAAACATATTCTCCGGCAGCCATGGACATCGCGCCGGCGACGAGTCCTGCGACCCCCGCCACCAGAATTTCTCTTTCGTTTGCGCCGGAAGCAGCGACCCCGACTACCAGGCTTGCCGTCGAAACGATACCGTCGTTTGCGCCCAGAACTGCTGCGCGCAGCCAGCCGATGCGATGGGTACGGTGCTTTTCCTGATGCCCGAAGAAGGCCATCAGATATCTGAAAGCGGTTTTTCGGTCGCGCCTTCGTCCTTGATGCGCATCGTCGAAACCAGCCTTTCCATGTTGCCGAGCAGATTTTCGAGCACGTCTTCAGGCAACCTTTGCAGTGCGTCCGGGAGCAGGCCTATCATCGGTTTCGGAGCTCTCGAGAGGAGGTCCTTTCCCTTCTCGGTCAGGTGGAGTCTGACCACACGCTGATCAGTGCTGGCACGTTCCCGCTTGATGAGTTCCTTTTCCTCCAGCCTGATGAGCAGGTTGCTGGCAGTGGACTGGTGGACGAGCAGGGCGCTCGCCAGTTCGGAAACGCGCAAACCGGGCGCCTTGGAGATTTCCGATAAAGCCCACAACTGTGCGCCGCTCACCCCGCAGCGCGCCTCAATGTCCTCGAAATGCTTCTTTACGGAGCTGAACACGATTCTGAATTTCTTCAGTGCTTCGCGCGCTTTTTCATGATGAGATGCGGATTGCTGTGCCATTTGTTTTATGCAAAATATATTTGTACAATACATGCCTCGCTGCCACCTGGCAGCCCTCGATGCGAATATGATACACCGGCGAAGGAAAGAAGTGCGCAGGTGCTTCAATCAGATCCTGTTGAGGAGAGCGTTGCTCCGTCTAACGATTTAGGCGGAGTCTTTTTCCCCTTCGTGCTAGAATCGGTCAGAGAAACCGGAGGGCGAAATGTGCCAGTTGCTTGGCATGAACTGCAATGTTCCCACTGATATCTGCTTTTCCTTTACGGGATTCCAGAAGCGGGGCGGCGAAACCGACATACACGGCGACGGATGGGGGATCGCCTTTTTCGAAGGAAAGGGCGTCAGGCTTTTCGTCGATCCTCAGCCTTCCGCGCATTCGCCCATTGCGGAATTCGTGCGCCATTATCCCATCCGATCGCTCAACGTCATCGCGCATATTCGCAGGGCAACCCAGGGCAGGGTGGCGCTCGAGAATACGCATCCGTTCATGCGCGAACTCTGGGGTAGGTACTGGATATTCGCGCACAACGGCAACCTTGCAGATTTTCATCCGGCATTTGAAGGCGCTTTTTCTCCGGTCGGCGATACGGACAGCGAACGCATGTTCTGCTGGTTGCTTCAGCGCCTGGGGGCGCGTTTCGGCGATGTCATGCCGGAACGCTCTGCGCTTTTCGCGGCCTTGTCCGAAATCGTCGAAGAACTCGAAGGGCGCGGCCCATTCAATTTCCTCTTGTCCAACGGGGACTGCCTGATTGCCCACTGCTCGACCAATCTGGCCTACATCGTGCGCCAGGCGCCTTTCACGGTTGCACATCTCATGGACGAAGACATCTCGGTCGATTTCAGCGAATTGGCGGGAAACCGGGATTGCGTCGCGGTGATCGCCACCGTACCGTTAACCGACAATGAGACATGGACGATCATGGATCCGGGAACGTTGTGGATGTTCCACGAAGGCAAGGTGGTTTGCGTATCCTGACAAACGGAGTGAACATGACGGAAGAAAAGCTTGCCAAGAAGGAATTCGAAACCCTTTCCAACTTTCGCTATCAGCTGAGGCGTTTTCTGCGTTTCAGTGAAGAAGCCGTGCATAGCCATGGCCTGACCCATCTCCAGTATCTTCTGCTGCTGCACATCAAGGGCTACCATGGCAGGGAATGGGCGACCATAGGAGAGCTGGCCGAAAAACTCCAATCCCATCACCATGGCGCGGTTTCCCTGGTGTCTCGCTGCGAGAAGCTGGGGCTTGTCACGCGCATGAAGGGCAGGGAAGACAAGCGTTCCGTCGAAGTTCATCTCACGGCGGAGGGGGAACGGATGATCGAAACGCTTGCCCGCCTGCATCGTGACGAACTCATCGGTTCGACGGGAAGATTCACGGTGCCCGGTGCCGATGAACTGCGGAAATGATCAGTTCTTCAATGGCTCCAGGCGTCCAGTCGAAAGGAAAGTCACCTGCGCATACATTGTCCTTGCTGAGCGATAGATAGTTGTCGCGCGTCATGAGCGGACCTGGGGTGAATTCGAGCAGTCTCGCCTGCAGATAGGAGAGTCTGTCTGACAGGGGAATGATCAGCCTTTTCCTCCCCCCTGCCATTTTTTTCACGAGATCGATCAGCCTGTAGGCGTGCGGGCCGCACAAGCAGAAGGTTTCGTCGAATGCCCGGGGCATCTCCAGACCCTCGGCAAAAGCCCGTACAACGTCTTCGATCCGAATCGGCTGCAGGCGGGCATTCGGGCAGGCGAGCGGCAGCACCGGAGATGCGCGTACCAGCTTCGAGAAGAGCGAAATGAAATGGTCGTCTCTTCCTGCGATCACAGAGGGGCGAAATATCGTGTAGCGGGTTTTCGAACCTTGACATGCCTTTCTGACTTCGTCTTCCCCTGCCATTTTCGACTTCAGGTATTCGCTGGGGCCGTTCATGGATGCCCCGAGCGCACTCATGTGCAAAAATCGCGGTACGCTCTGTTCAGCGCATGCATGCGCTATGCTTTTCGGCAGATCGATGTGCACGGCTTCGAAAGGGCTGTGCAGAACGCCTGCGAGATTGATGACGGCATCCATGCCGGAAAAGTCGAGCCTGTGCGTCAACGGGATGACTTCAGCTTCTGGCAGATGGGCTTGTTCCGGATGTCGTGTGAGCGCGATGACGCGCTTTCCTCGCCTTGCGAGCTCGGCGACGAGATTCCGCCCGACAAATCCCGTTGCGCCGATGATGCAGATATTCTCGATTGATGTCCCCATATTCACATTATATCGTTGCAATTACTGCTCAACTCTGTTGGAATATACCCGACTAAACAATTAGGGTAATCGATGCAGGTTGGAGGATTGGACAAGGGAAGCATCCCTTCCCTTGTAGGGGCGTTGCGCGCAAGGCTCGGGAAGGAGCAGGTGCTGACTGACAGTGAAGAGCTCGCGCCTTTCGAATGCGACGGCCTTTCCGTCTACCGCCGCAAGCCCCAGGCCGTTCTCCTGCCTTCCACTATCGAAGAGGTCCAGGACATCTTGCGCCTGTGCAGCGCGCATCGGGTGCCCGTTGTCGCCAGAGGCGCAGGAACGGGCTTGTCGGGAGGCGCGCTTCCCCTGGAGGACGGCGTGCTGCTCAGCCTTGCCAAGTTCAACCGCATCCTGAAAATCGATCCGCTGAACAGGAGCGCAACCGTACAGCCAGGCGTGCGGAATCTCTCCATTTCGGATGCGGCAGCCCATCATGGCCTTTATTATGCGCCCGATCCTTCATCGCAGATCGCCTGCACCATAGGCGGCAATATTGCGGAGAACTCGGGCGGCGTCCATTGCCTCAAGTACGGACTCACCGTTCACAATCTTCTTGCGCTCAAGTTCGTCACCATGGCAGGGGAACTGGTCGAAATCGGCTCGAATGCGCCGGATGCACAGGGATATGATCTGCTTGCCCTGATGACGGGTTCAGAAGGGCTGCTCGGGGTCATCGTCGAGGCGACCGTCAAGCTGCTTCCCAGGCCGGAGCGGGCGCAGGTGATTCTTGCCGCTTTCGATGACGTCAAGCGGGCGGCCGGGGCGGTAGGGGAAATCATTGCGGCCGGCATCATTCCCGCAGGGCTTGAAATGATGGACAGCCTTGCGATCCGCGCAGCGGAAGATTTCGTCCATGCAGGCTATCCTGTCGACGCCCAGGCCCTGCTGCTTTGCGAACTGGATGGTACCAGCGCAGAAGTCTCGGAGCATGTCATGACGGTCAGGGATATCATGAAAAGGAGCGGTGCGACGGAAGTGCGCACAGCGCGCGACGAAGATGAACGGCGCATGTTCTGGAAGGGAAGGAAATCCGCCTTCCCTGCCGTGGGACGCATTTCTCCCGACTACTATTGCATGGACGGCACCATCCCGCGCAAGAACCTGCCCGAGGTGCTCGATCGCATCGCTCAGCTTTCAAGACAATACGGGCTCAGGGTGGCCAACGTGTTTCATGCCGGAGACGGCAATCTCCACCCCCTGATCCTGTTCGATGCGAACGTGCCTGGAGAATTCGACAAGGTTGAAGCTTTCGGGCGCGACATCCTCGAGCTTTGCGTCGAGGCGGGCGGGACAGTCACAGGCGAGCATGGCGTGGGCGTGGAAAAGCTCGATTCCATGTGTTCCCAGTTCGATCCCGCGGAACTGGCCCAGTTCCATGCGATCAAGGCGGCCTTCGATCCGAATGGACTGCTCAATCCAGGGAAGGGCGTGCCGACATTGCACCGTTGCGCAGAATTCGGCGCAATGCACGTGCATCGCGGCAAGCTTCCCCACCCTGAACTGGAGCGGTTCTGATGGCCGACATGGAAAGGGAGCTGCAGGACGGGGTGAAGGATGCGCTTGCCAAACGGCGCAGGCTGAACATCGTCTCGGGCAGCACGAAAACCTTTCTTGGCGCAAGGATCGAGGGAGATGCTTTCGAAGTCTCCGGGCACAGCGGCATCGTCGATTACGATCCGAAGGAATTGGTATTGACGGCGCGGTGCGGAACACCGATTTCCGAGATCGAATCCGTCCTGTCCTGCGCGAACCAGATGCTTGCCTTCGAGCCGCCCCGCTTCGGCGATTCGGCGACACTGGGCGGGACGGTCGCCTGCGGGTTGTCAGGCCCCGGGCGCCCCTATGCGGGATCAGTCAGAGACCATGTGCTGGGCTGCAGGATGATCAACGGCAGAGGTGAAATCCTTGATTTCGGCGGCAGGGTGATGAAGAACGTGGCTGGATTCGACGCTTCCCGGCTCATGGTGGGCGCTTTCGGCACATTGGGGATTCTGCTCGAAGTCAGCCTCAAGGTGCTGCCGAAAGCGGTCTCATCCCTTACCCTTGTCCATGCATGCAGGGATCCCATAGGCTATCTTGGTTCTCTTTCGGCAATTCCTCTCCCGATCGATGCGGCAGCCCATGTCGACGGGCTGTGCTATCTGCGCCTCTCGGGCAGCGAGCAGGCGGTAATGGAAGCGAAGCAGCTCTTGAAAGGGGATGTGCTGGCCGGGGGCGAGGTGTTCTGGGAAGGATTGCGCGAGCTTGAACTGCCATTTTTCGATACCGATCTTCCCCTTTGGCGGATCGCCTGCCCGCCTGCGTCCCTCATGCCTGAGCTATCCGGCGACTGGATGATCGACTGGGGCGGTGCTCAGCGCTGGCTGAAAAGTTCGGCAGAAGCGGACGAAATCAGGCAGAAGGCCATGGAGGTCGGGGGCCATGCAACCCTGTTCAGGGGAGAAGGATTCATGCAGCCATTGGCCGGCACTCTCCTTGCCCTCCATCGGAATCTGAAATCGGCCTTTGACCCGGAAGGCATTTTCAATCCTGGCAGGCTTTACCCGGAATTCTGAGATGCAGACGAATATCCCCTTGTCTTCGAAAAGCGATCCGCGCATCGTCGAGGCGGAATCGGTTTTGCGCAGCTGCGTGCACTGCGGATTCTGCAATGCCACCTGTCCGACCTATGGACTGCTCGGCTCGGAGCTGGATGGACCGAGAGGCCGCATCTACCTCGTCAAGACCATGCTCGAGACGGGGGAAGCCGGGGCCAAAACCCGTCTCCATCTGGACCGGTGCCTCACCTGCCGTTCCTGCGAGACCACCTGCCCCTCGGGCGTCCAATACGGGCACCTTGCCGACATCGGGCGAAGCATGGTCGAGAAGGACAGGCCGCTATTCGAAAG
>JAJZPK010000024.1 GCA_021811205.1 Pseudomonadota bacterium | reverse complement strand
TGCAAGAAAATCTCCTCTAAACTGAATGCAGGACAATTTACCATAGTCTCGATGCCGCAACTACCCGATCCCGGCGAGGATGCCCTCGCGCACAGCAGGCGCCTTCTGGCGCTGATCCGCAAGACAATCATGGATGCTGGGGGATGGATCCCCTTTGCCGACTACATGCGGCTCGCCCTTTATGCGCCGGGGCTGGGTTATTACAGCGCGGGAGCGTCCAAGTTCGGCGCCTCTGGGGATTTCGTCACCGCGCCCGAAATTTCGTCGCTTTTCGGAAAGACCCTGGCCCGTCTCGTCAAGGCGTGGCTGGATACGAATCCTGATACGGATGTCCTCGAACTCGGGGCGGGCAGCGGAAAGCTGGCCTTCGATCTCCTGAGCGAACTCGAAATCAAACCGAAAACCTACTTCATACTGGAAGTGAGCGCGGACTTGCGCAAGCGGCAGGAGGAGAAGCTGAAGGGGCTTCCCGTTGTATGGCTCGACAGCCTTCCCGAGCATTTCGAAGGGCTGATACTCGGGAACGAAGTGCTGGACGCCGTTCCCTGCGATCTCGTGCGCTGGGAAAAGGACAGCATTTTCGAAAGAGGCGTCTGCATCGACGAAGAAAAGCTGTCCTGGGAATATAAGGCGATGACAAGCGGCCCGCTGCATGATGCGGCGAAAGCCATCCATGTGCCCGCTGGCTATGTCAGCGAAATCCAGCTGCAGGCGCGTTCGCTCGTATCTCAGCTGTCGGCGATATTGAAGCGCGGCATGCTGCTGTTTTTCGATTACGGCTTCGGCAGGGGGGAATATTATCACCCCGACAGAAACCGGGGCACGCTGATGTGCCATTATCGCCATCATGCGCACGACGATCCTTTCTTTCTTCCCGGTTTGCAGGACATCACCACCCATGTCGATTTCACCGCCATCGCGGAAGCCGCAATCGATTCCGGGATGGAATTCGTCGGCTACACGAATCAGGCGCATTTCCTGATCAATTGCGGCATCACTGAAATACTGGGGAGGGTCTCCCCCACCGATGCAGCATCCTACCTCCCGCTCTCGAGCGAACTCCAGAAGCTGGTCAGCCCGGCCGAGATGGGGGAGTTGTTCAAGGTCATCGCCTTTTCCAGGCAATGCACTCCGGTTTCTTCATGTTTTTCTTTAGGAGACAAGAGCAGATTATTGTAAATCTTTATTAAATTGTGGTTTAATCTGCCGAAAGCCTGAAACAATACATTCTGCAAAAACAATGAATGGAACCGATGGCAGACGCCGAGATAACGGCTGACAAATCGTGCAGGATCGTCCAGCTTAACGAGGGAGCTGAGCGGCTGACCGGCTGGCGCACCCAGGATGCTGTCGGCCGTCCGCTCCATGAGATATGCTGCCTGATCGAGCCGGTAACGGGAAAGCGGATCTGGAATGTCGTGGAGCGCATGCTGAACGGCAAACCCGCTCTGTTGCTCGATCGCCGTGGGAAAAAGGTTTCTGTCGAAGGGGCGGCATCCCCAAGGCGGGATGAGAGCGGCACGATCATTGGTGTGACCCTGAAACTGGGCAAGGCGCATGCCCATCATCCGGGCATCATCGACAGGCTCAAGGAAGCCGTGTTCGAAATCAACCCGCGCGGCCGTCTCGTTTTCCTCAACAAGGCATGGGAAGGCATCATGCTGCGCCGGGTGGAAGATTCGCTCGGCAAACCGTTCACGGACTTCATCCATCCCGAAGATGCACCCAGACACTTTGAAAAGCTGAAATTGGCTGGGGAAGCCGGGCATTGCAGGTACGAATTGCGCCTGCTTCTCGAGAATGGCGGAACGCGCTGGGTCGAAATCTACGCCGAGTCGATGTGCGATGCTTCCGGAACCGTCAAGGGCTATTTCGGCACCCTGGACGATGTCACTGAAGCAAGGCGCACAGCGCAGCAGCTTCGCTTCGCTTCATCCGTTTTCGAGCACAACCTCGAGAGCATTTTCATCGCCGACAGGCATTACCGCATCGTCAGCGTCAATCCCGCCTTTTGCGCCATCACCGGCTATGCGCCGGAAGAGGTCGAAGGCAGGTCCATGGACATGCTCAGATCGCGCAGGCACGAAGACGTCATGCGAGAGTCGATCGAGCAGTGCGGAAACTGGCGGGGGGAGGTGTGGAGCCGCAGGAAAAACGGAGAAATCTATCCTGAACTGCTCGAAATCAATGCGGTGAGAGATGATTCCGGTCAGATTACGCATTATGTCGGCATCGCCCTCGACATCACGGAGCGCAAACTTGCCGAAGAGCAGATCCACCAATTGGCCTATTTCGATACGCTGACGAACCTGCCCAACAGGCTGCTCCTCATGGACAGGCTGGAGATGCTGATCAACCAGTCAGGACGGGAAGGCAGGCAGTTTGCCGTGCTTTCTCTTGACTTGGACCATTTCAAAACGGTCAACGATACGCTCGGGCATTCGAGCGCGGACAACCTGCTGCAGACCGTTTCCCAGCGCCTCATTGCCTGTGTGAGGGAGGGTGATACCGTCTCGAGGCTGGGCGGAGACGAGTTCGTGATCATCGTGTCCAGCCTCGGCCGAAACGAGATCGGGGAGGTTGCCCAGATCGCAGCGCACATTGCGGAAAAAACCAGATCTGCGTTATCCGACCCTTTTCTCCTCGACGGCAAGGAGGTGATGATCACTGCGAGCCTCGGCATCTCGCTTTATCCTTCCGATGCGAGAAGCGCGGAAGATATCATCAAAAGCGCAGATACCGCGCTTTTTCACGCGAAATCCCAGGGCCGCAACAACTATCAGTTCTATTCCGAAAAAATGAATATGCTGACCCTGGAGCGGATTTCAATGCAAAGCGATTTGCGCAAGGCCCTTGAGCGGGAGGAACTCGAAGTCCATTACCAGCCTCAGGTCGACATCGGAACGGGGATCGTCACTGGCATGGAGGCGCTGATGCGATGGAAGCACCCCGCCCGAGGCTGGATTCCGCCTGCGAAGTTCATTCCGCTCGCCGAGGAAACCGGAATGATCGTCCAGCTCGGCGAATGGATGATGAAAACCGTTTGCGTCCAGATGAAGGCCTGGCAGACGGCTGGATTGCTGACCGATACGCAGCGCATATCGGTCAATGTGTCACCGAGGCAGTTCAGGGAAGGCGATTTCTCGAGAACGATCGAGAAGATTCTCCATGAAACGGCGCTTTCTGCTAATCGGCTCGAACTCGAAATGACGGAAAGCATGCTGATGCAGAATACCGAGTCGACGCTCGACATGCTGACCCATCTCAAACAGCTCGGCGTCAAGCTTTCCCTGGACGATTTCGGAACCGGGTATTCCTCCCTTTCCTACCTGAAACGCTTTCCGCTGGATGTCCTCAAGATAGACCAGTCCTTCGTCCGGGACATCACGGCGGATTCCAACGATGCCGCAATCGTCGCTGCGATCATCGCGATGGCGCGCAGTCTGAAGCTGAAGGTCATTGCCGAGGGTGTGGAGACGCCGGATCAGTTCAGCCATCTCAAGGATCAGGGGTGCCACGGGTTCCAGGGATTCTATTTCAGCGAACCCCTGCCCGGAGATGGGATGACCCAGCTTTTCCAGTCGACCTCTCTGCATTGATCAGGTTAAAATCTAAATCCCCTAAGCGAGCTCGATATGGATTTCCTGAGTCTTCCGCAAACCGATGCGAAAGTGAAGCCCGCGTTCACCGACGCCGCTTCGTGTGCGCGCTGGATATCCCAGTTCCAACTGACCGACATCCGGCTCGCCCACCAGACGCTTTCGAAAAAAATTTGGGAACTGAACCACGCCGAGCTTGCCCCGCTGGATCGGCTGAAAATCACCGAGCAATTGCGCGAAACAGTGGAGATCGTCCAAAGCGGGTATGCCAGGAAGATCGTTGGCAAACCGCTTCCGCTCAATGAAATCGAAGCACAGATATTTGACGAGATCGTATCGCTCTGGGAAGCGGTAGTGGTGTCCTACGGGCATTGCCTGGATGCCGACGCAAAGGGCGAATCACGCCATCTTGCGCTGATCTGCCAGCGCTGTCTGCGCTATACCGGCGCCCAGCTTCTAGACAACATGCGGCTTTCCCATGAGGCCGATGCGAGTCTCTGGCGGCAGTTCTTCGGACTCTACAAATTTTCAGAAGCAGCAGGATTTGCCATGCTTCCCGTCCTGGAGAGCCTGAAACTGCATCCCGATCCGTCTTCCTGCACCGACTATTTCGTGCGAACCCTGCTGATCGGCCAGGCCGATCCATACGAAATCCAGCGCAGTCAGTTCGACATCGTGAGCCGCTGGGTAGACGAATGGGTTTCCATGGTTTCAATCTCGAAGGAAATGCCCAAGTCGGCCAAGCTTTCCCCCCCGATAGCCGTCGATCTGGATGCTGCACGCTGCGTCAGCCCATCCGGCACGGACATGCGCTATCTCGATACGGTCGAGCTCGGCAAGCACCTCAAGATCCAGGCTGCGCTTCTTGAACAGGGCAAGCCGCCGGGCCAGCTCGGCCTTGGCGAATTTCCAGTCGAAACTTGCCTTTCGCTCGTCCGGCGCCTTCACCGCTGCTGGTGCGAGGGCAAGGTTGCACGCGTGTTCGAGGCCCGCAGCATCAGCCACAGTACCGCGGTGTGCTTCGGGTTGCCCGCAGCCCATCATTGTCTTTCCGAGAAACCCTTTTCCCAGCCTGGTGCGGAATCGAAGCTCAGCAAGAAGCAGCACGAGGAGATCAGGATTTTCGGACGCGTGATTACCAAGGAAGAACGGGAAGCAGCAGCGGTAGAGACGGAGAATTGGGATGTGCAGGATGAAACAGGCAAGGGATTTTCCCTGATCAGGAGAGGCAAGGGAATGCGCGTGAGTCCCGGGCATTTCGTCGGGATCAAATCGAACGAGCGTTTCTCTCCGTGCGTCATCCGCTGGGTGATCGAGGGACTGGACGGCAGCGTCAACATGGGACTCGGTCTTCTGGAAGGCAGGGCCGAAGCTGTTGCGGTTCGCCAGACAGGGATCAATCTCACCGTTTCGACCAAGTATGTCCAGGCCGTCCTGCTCCATAACGAGGACAAACAGAGCCTCGTGATGCCCAAGGGATGGTATCTCAGGAACAGGGTGATCGAAATCAGGGACAAGGACAATTTGTCCATGGAACTGAAGCTCACAGAGCTCCTCGGGAAGGGGGCCGATTACGAGCGCGCCGCCTTCATCCAGCTTTGAGGCGGTTGGTGAAAGCTGCGAGTTCTTCGAGCTTTTTCAGCGCGTCGCCGTTTGCCATCGCTTCTTTCGCCTTCTCCACACCTGCGGCGATGCTTTTCGTAAGCCCTGCCACATAGATCGATGCGCCTGCGTTGAGCATGACGATGTCGCGGGCCGGGCCTTCCCTGCCCTCTAACGCATCCATGAGCAGCCGTTTTGCGTTCTGTGCGTCCGCTACCCTGATCGATTCGATGGAGGATCGGGCGAGCCCGAAGTCTTCAGGGGCGAGGCTGAATTCGCTGATCCTGCCGTCCTTGAGTTCGGCAGCCTGGGTTTCCCGGCTGATCGAGATTTCGTCGAGCCCGTCCATGCCGTGGACAACCAGCACATGGCGGCTTCCCATGATTTTCAGCACCTCAGCGAATTTTCTGACGAGATCCCTGTGATAGACGCCGATCACCTGATTTTTTGCGTCGGCAGGATTGGTCAAGGGGCCGAGCAGATTGAAGATCGTCCTGACGCCGAGTTCGCGTCTCACGGGTGCGGCGAAGCGCATTGCGCTGTGGTGGCTGGGGGCGAACATGAAGCCCAGCCCCACTTCCATGATCGATTTTGCGACCTCCATCGGCGAAAGGCTGACGTTCACGCCGAGATGCTCGAGCACATCCGCACTGCCGCAGGTGCTGGATACGGATCTCCCGCCATGCTTCGCCACTTTTGCGCCGCATGCTGAAGCGACGATCGCCGAGGCGGTGGAAATGTTGAAAGTGTGGGTGCCGTCTCCGCCGGTGCCGCAGGTGTCGACGAGGTGCAGCTCTTCCTGCACATCGACCTTCGCCGAAAGAGATCGCATCACGGCAGCCGCGGCTGCGATCTCCGTTACCGTCTCTCCCTTGGCCCGCAAGGCGACGACGATGCCGGCAATCTGAACTGGGGTCAGCTCGCCGGACATGATTTGGCGCATCACCGAGGTCATTTCTCCTTCCGAGAGATCCCTTTTCTCGATCAGTGCGTTGAGCGCTGCCTGGGGCGTCATCGTCTTTCCAGGAAATTTTTCAGCATGTCGTGACCGTATTCGGTCAGAATCGATTCGGGGTGGAACTGGACGCCTTCCACGTCCAGCGTCTTGTGGCGCACGCCCATGATCTCCCCGTCTTCGGTCCAGGCGGTGATTTCCAGGCAATCGGGCATGGTTTCGCGCTCGATGACGAGGGAATGGTAGCGCGTCGCGATGAAAGGGCTGGGCAGCCCCTTGAACACGCCCTTGTCCAGATGGTGGATCAGGGAAGTCTTGCCGTGCATGAGCTCCTTGGCGTGGATGATTCTGCCGCCGAAGGCCTGGCCGATGCTCTGATGCCCGAGGCAGACGCCCAGGATCGGAATGATTCCCGCATATTTCCGGATGAGCGGAACCGATATGCCCGCTTCATTCGGCGTGCAGGGGCCGGGGGAAATGACGATGTAGTCGTGCCTTGTCTTGTCGACGTAGTCGAGCCCGATTTCGTCGTTGCGCTTCACGTCGACTTCCTGCCCCAGTTCGCCGAAATACTGGACCAGGTTGTAGGTGAAGGAATCGTAATTGTCGATCATCAACAGCATCTAGTTCTCCGAATCGAATCCTGCGAGCGCGATTTCTGCCGCGCGCATCACGGCCCTCGCCTTGTTGCAGGTCTCGAGCCATTCGTTTCCGGGGATGGAGTCTGCGACGATGCCGGCTGCGGCCTGCGCATTGAGCATGCCGTCCTTGATGACCGCTGTCCTGATCGCAATGGCGAGATCCATGTTGCCGTTGTAGCCGATGTAGCCGACCGCGCCTGCATAGATGCCGCGCTTTGAAGGCTCCAGTTCGTCGATGATTTCCATCGACCTGACTTTCGGCGTTCCCGTCACCGTGCCTGCAGGAAAGGTCGCCCTCAAGAGCTCGATCGCTGTCATGCCGGGTTTGATCCTGCCCTCGACGTTCGAGACGATATGCATCACGTGGGAATACCGTTCGACCACCATTTTTTCGGTCACTTTCACCGAGCCCGTTTCGGCCACTCGCCCGATGTCGTTCCTGCCCAGGTCGATCAGCATCAGATGCTCTGCACGCTCCTTCGGGTCTGCAAGGAGATCCTGCTCGAGGTCCTTGTCCTGTTCGGGCGTAGCCCCTCTCGGACGGGTTCCGGCGATCGGCCTCACGGTGATCTTGTCCTGCTCCTGCCTGACCAGGATCTCGGGAGAGGCGCCGACGATATGGAAGTCCTCGAGATCGAAATAGAACATGTAGGGGGAGGGGTTGATCGAGCGCAGCGCCCTGTAGAGGTTGATGGGCGGCGCATCGAAAGGC
This sequence comes from Pseudomonadota bacterium, assembly GCA_021811205.1. The sequence continues at coordinate 11,886 of JAJZPK010000024.1, read as the reverse complement.
AGGGTGATGCGCTGCGATATCTGCACCTGCATGATGTCGCCGTCCACGATGTAGCGCTTCGATTTGTCGACTGCATCCAGATAGGCGGTTTCACCGATTTCCGATTTCGCCTCGGGAAGTTCGGATTTCGGGGTGTACTCCGGAATTTTCACGGGGGCGCGCAGTTTGCGCCTCAATTCATCCAGCCGCTCGTGCGCGCGATCGAAAGCGTTTGCTGCCGAAGGATCGGCGTAGACGATGAGGTAGAGCTTGCCGGAGAGGTTGTCGAATACGGCGAGCTCCTCGGATGCCATCAGGAGGATGTCGGGGGTGCCGAGCGTGTCTTTCTTTACCGTCGTGGCGAGCCTGGGCTCGATGTAGCGCACGGCGTCATACCCGAAATAGCCTACCAGCCCGCCGAAGAAGCGTAACGGGAGCGAAATCGGCGCGGCCCTGAAGCGGTTTCCGAAGGATTCGACGAAGCCGAGCGGGTCTTCCGACTCGCCTTCCTCTGCGATTTTTCCGTCAAGCAATACACGGTAACGGTTGCCGAAGAATTTGAGCGTGCATCTCGCGGGCAGCCCGATGATCGAATAGCGTCCGAACCGCTCTCCGCCGACGACCGATTCCAGCAGGTAGGAATAGGGGGCGCCGGCAAGCTTGAGATAGACGGAAAGCGGGGTGTCGAGGTCGGCTGCAGTCTCGAGCACGACGGGAATGCGGTTGTAGCCTTCCCCGGCGAGACGCTCGAATTCTGTTTCGTTCATGATCGGGCAATCATGCCTGACGCTTCCTGCAGGCTTTCGACCAGAGCGTCCGAGTCGAGCTCCCTGACATCCCGCCCTTCGTTGTAGCCGTAAGGCACGCAGAACACCGCGCAGCCCGCAGCGCGCGCCGCCTGCACGTCGTTCAGGGAGTCGCCGATGAGGAGCATCTCCGAAGGTGAAATCCCGAACTGCCCGCATGCGTGAAGCAGCGGCAACGGATCCGGTTTTTTCTTCGGCAGGCTGTCTCCGGAGAGCACGATGTCGAAATAATCGTAGAGCCCCGTGTCCTTGAGGAGCGGGATCGTGAAGCGCGCAGCCTTGTTGGTGATGCAGGCAAGCCTGAATCCTTCGGCCTTCATGGCGTCCAGCCCTTCGACGACGCCCGGAAAGGGGCGAGAATCCTTGGAAACTACCTTGTCGTAATGCTTATCGAAGATTTCCATGGCGCCATCGAAATAGGCGTCATCGGGTTCCTTTCCTGTCGAGGCGATGAGCGAGCGCTTCATCAGGTTGGCCACCCCCTTGCCGATGAAGGTCTTGACGATTTCGGGGTCGACCCTGGGATGCCCGAGCTCATCGAGCGCGAGATTCGCTGCAGTGGCGAGATCCTGCGCGGTATCGAGCAGAGTGCCGTCGAGATCGATCATGACCGCCTTGACGAGAAGCGTCATGCTTTTGCGAGCTCCGCGCGCATCTGGTCGATCGTGGCCTTGTAGTCGGGCGTGTTGTAGATGGCAGAGCCTGCCACGAAGGTGTCCGCGCCTGCTCTTGCGATCTCGGCGATATTGTCGACCTTCACGCCGCCGTCGATCTCGAGCATGATGGAGAGCCCTCGCTCATCGATCATCTTGCGCACGGTTCTCAGCTTGTTGAGGGCCTCGGGAATGAATTTCTGCCCGCCGAAACCGGGATTGACCGACATGATCAGAATGAGATCGAGCTTGTCGATCACATGGTCAAGGTAGGAAAGCGGCGTGGCCGGGTTGAAAACGAGGCCCGCCTTGCATCCCTGGTCCTTGATCAGGCCAATGGTGCGGTCGATATGTTCGGAGGCCTCGGGGTGGAAGGAAATGATGTTCGCGCCCGCTTTCGCGAAGTCGGGAATGATTCTGTCGACAGGCTTCACCATCAGGTGGACATCGATCGGCGCCTTGGTCAGCGGGCGTATGGCCTCGCAAACGAGTGGACCAATCGTCAGGTTAGGTACATAATGATTGTCCATGACATCGAAATGAACGATGTCTGCGCCTGCGTCGATTACGTCGACGATCTCTTCGCCCAATTTGGCAAAGTTGGCAGAGAGTATGCTTGGCGCAATCTGGTAGTGGGGCATGATATTCCTCGGCAAAAGAGGCTATTCTACATGAAACCCCGCGCCAACTAGAAGCATGTACGAGGCACCATGGCACTTAAAGATTACGATGTGAAGATTGACACCTCCGTGCACTACATTGCCGAGGAATCGGACGAGGAGCGCGGACATTATGTTTTCGCCTATACCATTACCATCACCAACGAAAGCGCAGTCGGCGTTCAACTGATCAGCCGGCACTGGGTCATTTCGGACGCATCCGAGCAGACTCAGGAAGTCCGCGGGCTGGGTGTCGTCGGAGAGCAGCCGCTCCTGAAGCCGGGGGAGAGCTTCAGGTATACCAGCGGTACGGCGATCGCGACTCCGGTCGGGACGATGAAAGGGGAATACCAGATGGTGGCGGAAAGCGGGGAACATTTCGACGTTTCCATTCCCGAATTCGTCCTGAGCGTACCCAGAGTGCTGCACTAGTAGGACACATGCCCTAGTATTCGAGATGCAGGCGCATTCCGTAGATGTTTAGGGGGCCGCGATCCCGATTGTAGGCGGGGTTCACGGCATACTGGTAATCGAAAGTGATGTAGACATGGTCGGATGTCCTCAGCTCGTAATAGGACTCCATGATTCTCTCCGGGCCGTAATTGAGTCCGCCATCCCCGATCAGGATGCCCATTCCCCCCGCGGCGAAATAATTTCTGGCCGCCCCTGACAGTTCATTGACCGCTGCTGCAAGTCCGAGGGTGTCGCCGCTTCTTCCCCAGCGATTGCCTTTCATGGAAACCCCTGCCGAAACGGAGCGGTCGATTTCCGTGAAATCGTAGGCCTGTTCTGCTCCGTCGCTATAGCTTGCGCGGAGGAAGCCGCCAAGATCCGGCGAGATTTCCTGTTCGACGTTCAGGGCCATTCCCGAATTTGAATTGCCGCGGCTGACGAGGGACGTATCCGGAATCGCATGAGTCTGTCTGGCGAGCCTGAGCGCGTCCGCATAGCTGCCCATCCTGGCAACATTGACGAAGCCGAGCAGCTTCAGCTTTCCAGGATGTCCGAGAATCTGGTGTCTTTCCTCGAATTCCCCCACCCATTCGTGCTGTGCGAATGTCGGGTCCAGCTTCGTGCTGTTGGGGGTTTTGGACATGTCGAAAATCCCGCCGCGCACCGTCCACCAAGATTTCGTCCATTCGATCGAGGAGCCGTAGGTATATCCCCAGGCGTCTGCCGCATAGTCGAATGCGCCCGATTCGATGACGGACCAGTTCATGAAATCCATCCTCGGGTCATGCGCATAGGCATTGGTATCGAAGACGTCCACCACGGAAAATTTGCCGAGCGTCAGGACCAGGTTGTCAGAAGTGACCGAGCCTGCCAGCTGATTTTCACCGGATTCCACCTGTTCCGATTGTCCGCCCAGGCTGATCGTTTTCCGGTAGAAGAGCCTGGGAAGGCGCTGGTAGGGGGCATTGGCGCCGACCTTGTAGGCTTCCCCGCTTGGAAAACCGGCCATTCCGACCGTGTCGCTGAGGCCGAACCCCTGGTCGATTTCCGGATTGATCCATATTTCGCCATTCGTGGAGACGCGCATGCCGGCATACAGCGTGATATCCGTCGTCTCGTTGTTGGCGGACGCGGGATTGAGGCTGTTTCTTCCTGAATAAGCCGCGGGAAATGAAGGATGGAATTGGTCGACCAGGGTGAACTGGCTGTGCAATCCCCATGGCTCGCTGATGTCCGCCCATGCCGCATCCAGGCAAAGGAAGAGGCATGCCGCGCCGAAGCACTTGACCAGCCGCATCAGTGCAGGGCGAATTTCTTGATGATCAGGGATTTCGCCCATTGCGTCAGCACCAGGTACCCCGTGAGGATGGCAGTGAGCACAAACCAGTATTTCCCGGGAAGCGGAACGAGGCCCAGGGATGCGGCGAAAGGCGAAAAGGGAAGCCAGGTGCCGATCGCGCTCACCACGACGGTCGTGATTGTGAGCGGCAGGCTCGCCCAGCTCTGCAGGAAGGGCAGTTTACCTGTCCTCAGGACGTGGATGATGAGTGTTTGCGAAAGCAGCGATTCGACGAACCAGCCGGTCTGGAAGAGGGATGCATTGTGCCACGCATGGAAGACGTAAAGCATGGTGAAGTAGGTCGCATAATCGAAGATCGAGCTGATCGGCCCGATGAAGACCATGAATTTCGTGATGTCGCCGATATCCCATTTCCTGGGCTTCGTGAGATAGCTTTCGTCCACATGATCCGTGGGGATGGCTGTCTGGGAAAAGTCGTAGAGCAGGTTGTTGGTCAGGATCTGGATCGGCGCCATGGGCAGGAAAGGCAGGAAGGCGGATGCGCCCAGCACGCTGAACATGTTGCCGAAATTGGAGCTCGCGCCCATCCTGATGTACTTGATGATGTTGCCGAACACCTTGCGCCCTTCGAGCACGCCTTCCTCGAGCACCATCAGGCTCTTTTCGAGCAGGATGATGTCGGCGGATTCCTTGGCGATGTCGACTGCAGTGTCGACGGAAATCCCGACGTCGGCCGCCTTCAGCGCGGGGCCGTCGTTGATGCCGTCGCCCATGAATCCGACGACGTGCCCGCGCCGCTGCAGCGCCTTGATGACCCTTGCCTTCTGCATCGGGGAGAGCTTGGCGAAAACGGTTGCGGTTTCGGCGATCGTTTCCAGCTCCTCGTTGCTCATCGGCTCGATTTCATTCCCCAGGATGACATGCTCGACGGGAAGCCCCACTTCCCTGCAGATCTTCCTCGTCACTGCGTCGTTGTCGCCGGTCAGCACCTTGACGGCCACGCCGTGCCGGTTGAGCGCGGCGATCGCCTCCGTGGCGCTGTCCTTGGGTGGGTCGAGGAAGGCGATGTAGCCGAGCAGAGTCAGCTCTGCCTCGTCCTTGACCGAATAGGTCGGCTGCTCGGGCGGCACTTCCTTGTAGGCCACGGCGATCACCCTGAAGCCGTCCTCGTTGAGGTTTCGGGTCACTTCCTGAAGGCGTTCGAAATGGGATTGCTCTAGATGGAAAGTTTCCCCATTGATCTCGCCTTTGTTGCAGATGCTGAAGATTTCCTCGACTGCGCCCTTGCAGATCAGGATATGCTTGTGTGCGCTGCTTTTCTCGACGACGACCGACATGCGGCGCCTCACGAAATCGAAGGGGATCTCGTCTACCTTGCGGTAGTCGCTTTCGACTCTCAGGCTGCTTTTCAGCTCGATGTAGTTGAGCACGGCGACGTCCAGCAGGCTTTTAAGCCCGGTCTGGTAATAGCTGTTGAGAAAGGCGTATTCCAGAATGCCCTCGCATTCGTCGCCGTTGATGTCGACATGCTTTTCCAGAATGATCCTGTCCTGGGTCAATGTGCCTGTCTTGTCCGTGCAGAGCACGTCCATTGCGCCGAAATTCTGTATCGAATTCAGCCGCTTGACAATAACCTTCTTGCGTGACATGGATACCGCGCCCTTGCCGAGATTCACCGTGACGATCATGGGCAGCATTTCGGGCGTGAGTCCCACCGCAACGGATGTGGCGAACAGGAATGCTTCCATCCAGTTGCCCTTGGTGAAGCCGTTGATGAGGAACACGGTGGGGACCATGACGGCCATGAAGGTGATCATCAGCCAGGTGAATTTGTGGACTCCCTTGTCGAAGCTGGTCAGCACGCGGCTTCCTGCCATGGTGCTGGTGAGCGCGCCGAAATAGGTGTTGATGCCGGTCTGAACGACGACACCTGTGGCGGTTCCGCTCACCACGTTGGTACCCATGAAGCAGATGTTGGGCAGTTCGATGGGATTCTTGGAATCCCTGTCCGCAATGGCGGAAAATTTTTCGACGGGGAGGGATTCGCCGGTGAGCGATGACTGGCTCACGAAAAGATCCTTGGCGGAGAGCAGGCGCAGGTCTGCAGGAATCATGTCACCTGCCGAGAGCTGAATGAGGTCCCCGGGAACCAGCGTCTCGATCGGCACTTCCTTGTTCTGGGCTCTGGAAGGAGAGAGCCTGATGTGGAAGGCTTCTGTGATTTCGGGCGGGACCCCTTCCCGCCTGTCCTTTCTTCTTACCGTGGCGGTCGTGCTGACCATGGCGCGCAATTTTTCGGCTGCGTTGTTCGACCGATGTTCCTGCACGAAGGAAACGCCCACGCTGAGCAGCACCATGGTCGAGATGATGAAGGTGGAGTCGTAATCCTTCATGAAGAAGGAGATGGCGGCCAGCACCAGAAGAAGCAGGTTGAGCGGATTCTTGAAGCGTTCGAAAAGTTCGACGGCGATGCTCTTGTGCTTTTCGTGGACGACGGCATTGGGACCGTATTGCTCGAGCCGCTCTTCCGCTTCGCGATCGAGCAGACCTTCGGGAGAGCTGCCGAGATCCTGCAGCAAGGTCGCCGCATCCATGATGGCGACTTCGACCATGCGCCTGGAAACCTGACCCACCATGGCGGTCGAGGCGGGCTGAACCGTGGTCAGCTTGGAAAAGAAACCGGACAGCTTGTCTGCGCTGATGTGTTCGAACTTCATTTCCAATCCCTGGTCATTTAAAAGCACATGTTGAATCGAGCGATGTGCAGAGATTGGAAAATCTTCTGCCATGCCTTCCGCTTACGTCAGCGGCGGAAGCCAAAGCAGGGCTATCGAGTTAGGGCTGCCGCCTGACGGACGAGTTTACTTCACATTTGTTACAGAAATAATTCCTGCCCAACTCGGAGGCCCCTTGTATGGTAAAGAAAACGCAGAAATTTTAGCGTCAGGCGGCGCGGGCGTCAATGTCGGCGACGCCCGCCATGATCAAGGTTTGTCGGATCCGAGCGGCCTTCCCGTCTTGATTTTTTCCACCTTCGAAATTACATCCTTCAGCTTCGCCTTGTCCAGGGAGGCGAGCGCATGGAGGCCGCCTCGCAGAATCTCGCTCTTCTTGGCATTGATGCCCATGGAAAGACAGATCTTCTTGAGTTCGGAAATTTTCAGGTAATCCGATTCCGGGAAGGTGAAGCTGTCCCTGATCACCTTGGATTTGACGGGTTTTGCTGCGGGCTTCGGATCCGCCGGTTTCTGGGCTGATTTGGCCGCAGGCTTCGCAGCTGGCTTGACAGCAGGTTTCGCAGCCTCCTTGGGAACGGGTTTGGCGGCAGTTTTGGCTGCGGGCTTGGCAACTGGCGCGGGCTTCGCGACCGCCTTGGCCGCGGGTTTCGCAGATGTCTTCGGCGCGGGCTTGGCTGCAGAACTTTTTTCCGTAGTGCTCATTTCATCCTCCAGGGAGACACCGCAGGCGCGGCTTGTTTACAGTATATACCGTATATATAATTAATCAAATCCACAGAACATTCGGGATGCTACAATTGGACATGAACGTCGAGATCGAACTCAAGCTGCGGGTGCCGAAAGGTTCGATGGCGAAGCTCGTTCGCCATCCGCTTCTCCAGTCTGGCTTCCGCGCTGCTCGGGTTTCGAGCGCTTATTTCGATACCCCATCTCTCGATCTCAAATCGAATGCCGTGGCGCTCCGCCTCAGGAAGGTGGGGGGAAAGTGGATCCAGGCCGTCAAGGGCGGAGGCGGCGTGCTGGCCGGGGTGCATACCCGATGCGAATGGGAGCATGCGGTTGCGCGGGGCGCCCTGGATTTCACCAGGATTGACGATCCGCACCTCGTCAAGCTGTTCGGCAATTCCGAGCTGCGCAACAGTCTCGTTCCCGTATTTTCAACCGAATTTTCGAGGAAAACCGTTCCTGTCGAATATGCAGGGAGCGTCATCGAATGCTGTCTCGACAGCGGCAAGATCCTGGCGGAAAATCGGCAAGAGTCCATTTCGGAGCTCGAACTCGAGTTGAAATCGGGCGCGCCTTCGGCGCTTTTCGAGTTCGCGCTCGAACTGCAGAAAACTGTCCCGCTTCAAGTCGAACAAAGAAGCAAGGCCGAGCGGGGCTATGCGCTTTTCCTGGGCGAGAAAAACAGCAAGGTGACGAAGGCTTCTTCCGTCGAACTCGAAAGCAAGATGGATGTCGGGGAGGCCTGCAGGCATATCGTCATGGGCTGCCTGCTGCAGATCCAGGGGAATCACCAGGGACTCCTGGATCGCGATCCTGACAGCGAATACCTTCACCAGATGCGCGTCGGCGTGAGGAGGATGCGCTCGGCATTCAGCCTCTTTCCCTTTGCAGAGTCGGTTTTTACGGAAATATCGCCTGAATTGAAATGGCTCGGTTCCGAACTTGGGCCAGCAAGGAACTGGGACGTTTTCATGGAGGAAACGCTCCCGCCTATTCTGGCAGCCTTCCCGGATCGTGCGAGCCTCGCGGAATTGGGCGAAAAAGGCGCGATGCTGCGGGGCCGCCATGGAAAACGCGCCCATGCTGCAATTTCTTCCCAGCGATTCCAGAAGCTGATCTTGACGCTGGGGCTTGCCTTGAGCCGCGAGAACTGGAACCAGGGCGAGACGGTCGGCGATTTCGCAAAGAGGATGCTGGAGAAGCGCTACCGCCGCATCATCAAGGGAGGACGCGGAATAGCCACGCTCGATGCGGCAGGATTGCACGCCCTGCGCATCAGCGGGAAAAAGCTTCGCTATGCTGCGGAATTCTTCTCCACGCTCTATTCTTCTCGCGCATCACGCAGCTTTCTGCGCGCAATGGCCTCCCTTCAGGACATGCTGGGCGCGATCAACGATGCTGCAACGACGAGTCATCTGCTCGAGGAGTTGCCCGACAGCGAGGCTGGGTGGCTTGTCCGGGGATGGGTGGCGAGCGGCGTCAGGCGCAGGATGGCCGGGCTGGACAAGGCATGGGACAAGTACAAGGATATCGATCCTTTTTGGAGATGAAAGGAATATAAATGGACCTGATATTGTGGAGACACGCCGAGGCCGAAGACGGCTTCCCCGATGCGGGGCGTGCGCTGACGGAAAGGGGGGTGAGGCAGGCCGAGCTCATGGCCGCGTGGCTGAAACCCAGGCTGCCGAAGGAATACAGGCTGATTTCGAGCCCGACGAAGCGAACGAGACAGACTGCCAAAGCCTTGAATGCAGAATTTTCCGTCTCGAATACCCTGGGTCCCGGCGCCTCCTTCGCCTCCTTGCTTGCAGAGACGGGCTGGCCTGATTCAAAGGGCTGCGTCATCGTGGTCGGGCATCAGCCCACCCTGGGACAGGTCGCTTCCCTTCTGCTCTCCGGGGTCGAAAACGCTTGGAGCGTCAAGAAGGGATCGATATGGTGGTTCAGCAACAGAACGAGAAGGGACGAAACTCAGACCGTCCTGAGAGCCGTGGTCTCCCCCGACCAGCTTTAGCTACCTGCGCAGCGCGCGGAACTTCGAGACCTTCTTGCTCTGATGGTTCTGCATGCGAACGACAACGCTGTCCAGCACGGCAAGCGCATCGGCCAGATATTCCCCCTTGTTGGGCATGATGTGACGGCTTGAAATGATTGCGGTCGACATCTAAAGTGGAATCGCTGGGGGGAATATGCGGCTTTCAATACTGGGATCGAGCGGGGGCGTTGGCGGCAATTTGCGCACCACCTGCCTGTTGCTGGACGAGGATACCCTGATCGATTGCGGTACGGGTGCGGGAGATCTTTCGCTCCAGGAAATGATAGCCGTAGAGCGCGTCTTCCTGACCCATTCCCATCTAGATCATGTGGCGCTTCTGCCCATGCTTGCCGACAGCGCTGGCAATTTCAGGGCCGAATCGCTCAAGGTGCATGCATTGGCCGAGACCATTTCGATCCTGAAATCCCATGTCTTCAACGGCCAGCTCTGGCCCGACTATACGGTCCAGCCGAGCCCTGAACATCCCTATATCCTGTTCGAAGAGATCGGGACAGGCCAGACGATAGCATTGCAGGGCAAAAGAATCACCGCGCTTCCCGCGCGCCATTCGGTTCCCGCTGCGGGCTTCCTGATCGACAGCGGGAAGGCCTCTTTCGCTTTCAGCGGAGACTCCACGTTTTGCGAAGCCTTCTGGGACAAGCTCAATGAGATTGAAAATCTGCGTTACGTGATGGTCGAGGCGACTTTCCTCGATTCGGCAGGAGAGCGGGCCAAAACATCCGGCCACATGACGCCAAGCCTGTTGAAGCGGGCTTTCGGGATGCTCAGGCGTCCTGCGGAATTGCTGATCACGCACATGGAAGCGGGCAGGGAGGATGAGACGATGCGGGAAATCCTTTCGCTTTGCCCGGAATTTTCTCCGAGGGCGGTCAGACCCGGCGAGATTTTCGAGTTTTAGCGGAAAGTTCGATCAGGTTGAGCTCCACGCCGAGCGCCTTCCATTCCCTGACTTCTTCCTTCAGCGCGGTCGAGGTCAGCGGGTTCCTCGCAAGCCATCCCGATTCGAGCGAGAGCGCGAATCCGGAGGGCGTGGATTTGGCTTCCATGACAGGCAGCGCGATGTCCGTTCTGCTCCTGTAGAACAGGGCGGCCATCCTCAGGGAAAAAACCAGGGAAAGGTCGGCCGGATGCTGGAGCAGTCCCTGCATCTTGGAGAGCGAGCCCTTGTGGGCAAGCACAAGGTGGCTCAGTCTCGTCTGTTCCTTCTTGGAAAAGCCGGGCATGTCTGCGTTGGCCAGGATGTAGGCGGAATGCTTGTGGTAGCCGTTGTGCGCGACCGAAATGCCGATTTCGTGCAGTTTCGCCGACCAGTCGAGATACTGGAGTTCGCTTTCTTCGTCGATCAGCTTTTCACCGAGGAAGAAGCCGAGGGCTCTGACGCGCTCGGCCTGGACCGCGTCGACATGATAGCGTCTCATGAATTGCTGGGTCGTCACGTCGCGCATGTCCTTGTGATGGAATCTGCCCAGCATGTCGTAGAGCACGCCTTGTCTCAGGGCGCCGGATGCGGGCATCATCTGCTCGATGCCGAGCTCGCAGAAGGCGGCATGCATGATGGCGAAACCGCCTGGAAGGATCTGCGCACGCTCGGCCCTCAGGCCCGGGAACTGCAGGCGCCTGGCGTCTCCCACCTTGAGGAGTTGGGCGCGCAGCTTCTCAAGGCCGTCGAGCGTGATGCCTGAGGCGCTGAAGCCGCTCTGTTCGAGAATGTCGGCCAGAGACCTTGCCGTCCCGGAAGAGCCGATGGCTTCCCGCCATTGACCATGGTAGAACTCGCCCGAAATGCGCTGCAGCTCGAGGCTTGCGGCCAGCTCAGCCTGCTTCAGATTCGTTTTGGTGATCCGGCCTTCAGGAAAGAAGCGCATGCTGTAGCTCACGCAGCCCATGTAAAGGCTTGCGAGCTTCAATGGCTTCAATTTGTTGCCGATGATGAATTCGGTCGAGCCGCCGCCTATGTCGATGACGAGGCGGTTTTCGGCGGATGCGGGCAATCCGTGTGCAACGCCGAGGTAGATGAGCCTGGCTTCTTCCTGCCCTGCGATCACTTCGATGGGGAATCCGAGCGCGAATTCGGCTTTTTCGAGAAATTCCTGGGCATTCGTCGCCACTCTCAGTGTATTGGTACCGACGGCCCTCACGGCATGGGGAGGCAGGCCTCTGAGACGTTCGCCGAACTGGCTCAGGCATTCGAGCGCTCGCGCTTCTGCAGCCTCGTCGAGGTAATTGTCCGGGGTCAGTCCTGCCGCGAGCCTGACGGTGCCGCGCAGCGAGTCGAGGGGATAGACCTGGTCGTCAACGATGCGCGCTATCTGCAGTCTGAAGCTGTTGGAGCCGAGATCGACAGCGGCCAGGGTTGAATACTCGAGCCCCAATGCTATTCCTGGCTTTCCCGCTCGATTTCCTCGACCGTCACGTGCCGCACGTCCTTCCCCTTGACGAGATAGACCACATATTCGGACATGTTCTTCGAATGGTCGCCGATGCGTTCGATTGCTTTGGCGACGAAGAGGATTTCA
>JAJZPK010000184.1 GCA_021811205.1 Pseudomonadota bacterium | reverse complement strand
TTGGGTCCCTTGCGTCAGCTCGGGATCATCCTTCCTCGAGAAAGCCAGGGCGCTGGATGCGGCCGGAAAGATGCCCGGGCTTGCCCGGGACGGAATTGTCCTGCCACGTGCCCTGCTGCTCGACGAGTTGAAGAAGAAGCTTGATTCGAAAAAAATCGAGATAAGGGACCTGCTGCTGTCTGACGGGAAGGGAACTGTGGTTCTGATTTCCAAAAATGCATTCGACGCTGAAATCAGGATAGATTTCGAATTCCTCGATGTGGACTGGCCCAACCGCACGGTATGGGTGCGCTATAGTGAATCAACGCATTCGGCGAGCGATACCGTGCTCGGCAGGGTTTTTGGCACCATCGCGATCGCCGCTTTCGAGGCGGCGTCGGGCTCGGGCCACGTCGCTGAACGGCTTGAGGGCAAGCCTTATTACAAGATCAAGAAGGACGAGGTGGGTATCCTGCTGGACAGGATCCCTTCGCTGGAAAAACCGCTTGCTTTACGGGTCGGTCATGTCAGGCTTTTCGATCTCATCGGAATAAAGCGCATCAAGACCGAAAAAGATGGCATCCATGTCACCTTGGGGCTGGTTTGAAATTGTCCCTGCCGCATGGTTTAATCGCACCCATGGACAATCTCTTCAAAACCGTCGCGCTCATCGGCAAATACAAGAGTCCCGAGATTGCGGAGCCCTTGATCAGCCTGGGCGAATTTCTTGAAAGCCGCGGGGTCTCGGTCATCCAGGACGAACTCACGGCTGGCAATGTCGAAGGGAGCGATTTTCCCGCCCACAGCCTGGAAGAAATCGGCGGGATGGCCGATCTTGCCATTGTGCTCGGCGGGGACGGCACCATGCTCAACATCGCGAGGACTCTGGTTCCGTACGGGGTCGCGCTGGTCGGCGTGAACCAGGGCAGGCTGGGCTTTCTGACCGACATATCGATCGACTCCATGCTGGACACCATCGGTGCCATGCTCGAAGGGAAATATGTCACGGAAAACAGGATGCTGCTGGAAGCATGGGTGACGAGAGGCGAAGAGAAGCTGTTTGAAGGGCTGGCCTTCAACGACGTCGTCGTCCACAGGGGCAACACCGGCAGCATGATCGAATTCGAAGTCAGGATCAACGGCCTGTTCGTCTACACGCAACGATCGGATGGGTTGATCGTTTCGACGCCGACCGGTTCGACCGCCTATGCGTTGTCTTCGGGCGGCCCCATCCTCTATCCGGGACTTCCCGTGATCGCACTGGTGCCCGTCAATCCGCACACGCTGAGCAACAGGCCCATCGTGATCGGCGGCGATTCGCTCATCGAGATCATCATGAAGAAGAGCGGGGAATCCATGGTGCATTTCGACAGCCATTCCCATTTCGATCTGAAGGAAGGGGACTGCGTTTTCGTGCGGCGCTATGAAAAAATGATCAGGCTGCTCCATCCCTACGGCCACAACTATTTCCATACCTTGCGCGAAAAGCTCCACTGGAGCGAGAGTTTCTGATGCTGGTTCACCTGTCTATAAGTGATTTTGCCATCGCCGAAAGGGTCGAGATCGATTTCGATCCGGGCTTTTCGGTATTCACGGGGGAAACCGGCGCAGGCAAATCGATACTTGTCGATGCGCTTGCATTCGTTTTGGGCGAGCGCGCGGATGCGGGCATCGTGAGGGCGGGAGCGATGCGCGCGGAAGTGAGCGCAGAGTTCGCGCTGGATGCGCTTCCCGAGTTCTCGACATGGCTTCAAGGTGCGGATCTGGAAGGTGATGAAGGAGTGTGCCTCCTGAGGCGGATCGTCGATGTTTCCGGACGTTCCAGGGCGTACGTCAACGGCAAGAGCGTTACATTGCAGCAGCTGCGCGAGGCGGGAGAGCATCTGGTCGACATCCATGGACAACATGCGCACCAGTCATTGGCGAGGCCCCCCATGCAGCGGGAAATGCTGGATGCGCTGGCAGGTGCCGAAAAACTTGCTTCAGACGTTGCCGGCGCACACAAATCATGGTTTTCCCTGAAAAAGGCCAGGGTCGAACTCGAAGCGAACAGGGAAGAGGTCGATGCGCAAAGGGAGGCGCTATCCTGGCAGGTGAACGAGCTTTCTCGTCTCGCATTCGATCCGGATGAATGGGAGGAGACGCTGCGCGAGCACGGCAGGCTTTCCCATGCCGTCAGCCTGATCGAGGGTGCGAGGTACGCGCTCGACATCCTTTCGGAATCGGAAGAGTCATGTTCCTCAAGGCTCGCCTCCGTCGATTCGAAGTTATCCTCCTTGGAAGCATTCGACCCTGAAATCGCTTCCTTCAGATCCTACATAGAAGCGGCGCAAATTCAGGTGGAGGAGGCGTCCCATGCGCTGCGCCGCTATGCGGACAGGCTCGATCTCGATCCGGAAAGGCTGAGGGAGCTGGAAGCCAGGATCGACGCAGTGCATACGCTGTCCCGAAAGTATCGCGTTCAGCCTGCAGAGCTTGGTGCCCTGCTTGCATCGGCGAGGTCCAGGCTTGCGGCGCTGGAAGATGCGGGAGACATGAGGGTGCTTCTCGAAAAGGAAAATGCGGCAAGAAGCCATTACCTCGAGCTGGCAGCCATGCTGAGTTCGGAAAGGCGATCGATGGCTGCAAAACTCTCCCATGGCGTGACGGAATCGATGCAGCTGCTGTCCATGACGGGAGGCGCATTCGAAGTGCGGCTTGAATCTTCTGAAGAGGGCGATGCGCACGGCATGGAAAAGGTCGAATTTTACGTCACGGCGAATCCGGGCATGCCTTTGAAACCGCTCGCGAAAATCGCATCCGGCGGCGAGCTTTCCCGCATCAGCCTCGCCATCCAGGTGTTGGGAAGCCGCGCTCAGAAAGTGCCGACCTTGATTTTCGACGAAGTGGACGTGGGGATAGGCGGGAAGGTCGCTGAAATCGTGGGCAGGCTGCTCGCCGAACTGGGCGTGAGCAGGCAGGTCCTTTGCGTTACGCATCTTCCGCAGGTGGCCGCTCTTGCAAATTGCCAGTTTTCAGTCATGAAGGAAGGCGGCAGGAGCCGCGTTCTGCGGATCGATGGGGAAAGCCGAATCGAGGAGATCGCGAGGATGCTAGGCGGCCTCGAGATCACCGAGACGACGCGCAAGCATGCCAGGGAAATGCTGGGAAATCAGGTTTTGTAGGGGCAGTTCGGCTTGATGCAGTCGGCGTAAAGATAGAGGGAATGGTCCGTGACCACGAATCCCATATCCTTCGCGATCTTGGACTGCCTGCGTTCGATTTCCTGGTCGTAGAATTCCTCCACCCTGCCGCATTGCAGGCAGACGATATGGTCGTGATGGCCGCCCTTGTTGAGCTCGTAAACCGCCTTGCCGCCTTCGAAATGGTGGCGGACCAAGAGACCAGCCTGCTCGAACTGCGTCAACACCCGGTATACCGTTGCCAGGCCTGTATCCATGCCTTGGCTGTCCAGGGGCTTGTGGACGCTCACCCCTGTGATTTTTCACAGGGGTTTAATTAGTATCATGG
>JAJZPK010000023.1 GCA_021811205.1 Pseudomonadota bacterium | reverse complement strand
GTCCTGATCTGCCATCTGAAATGCGATTCCAGCCAGGTTCCCCTGACATCAGGGAGCTTGACGTAGTTGATGATGACGGCGATCAGGTAGGTGATGCCGAAGAAGAAGGAAACAGCTTGCAGAGCATAGACCGCAGGCGTGATGGTCTGTGCTGAATCACGCAAGAAGTTTTTCCCTTGCATTCTTGTAGACGCCCCACAAGAACCATCCGCGCTTCATCCATCTGAACGTTCGCGCAGGTTTCCATACCGCGAATGCGAATGCGGCCAGCGCAGGGATCAATGGATGCGCGCAAAGGTAGCGGCCGAGCGCGATGCCCTTGTCCACTTTGGCAAGAGGCGCCTTGAGGATATGCGCATCCATCGCGAGATCGAGACGCTGCCTCGCGATTCTGGCCACAAGCGCCCTTTTTCTGCGTTCGAGCGCGTTCATTCCAGTTCGCTCAGGTCCTTGGAGAATTCGACGATGCTCTGGGAAAAAAGCCGGGAACGGGATTTTGCTTTTTTCAGGAAGAGGGCGCCTGAATAGAGGCCGATGATCGAGAAAAACAAGGCGAGGAGGGAAAGCGCGAGCAGCTTGTCGTTTTCCCAGAAAGCCACCACGATCAGGATGGCGATGAGGACGACGGCTACTCCCATGAAAAACAGGGAAAGTATGGCGCAAAGCGCAAGCTTGGCAAGCCGGTCGATCTCCTCCTCGACTTCCAGGGACAAGAGCTCCGCACGGGTTCTTGCTATGCCGATCAGGCTTGCCAGAAGACGCTTCAGCGAATGGAACAGCCCCTGCTCTTCACCCATGAAGCTTCAGCGGCGGCCGATCAGCATGCCGATAACGAGACCTACGCCTGCTGCGATGCCGACGGATTTCCAGGGGTTTTCCTGGACGTAATTGTCTGCGACTCCCACTGCTTCCTTGCCCTTGCCGATCAGGATGTTTTCAGCGTCTTTCAGCTTGGCCTTGGCTTCAACGATTTTCTTCTCGAGCTTTACGCGGTTGGCTGCGAATTTCTCTCCCGCTTCGTTCGCGGTTGCATGGAGAAGCTCTTCGGCGTCGGCAATGACGACCTTGAAATCGGCGATCAGTTTGTCTTTTGATTCGGTTGCGCTCATGTGAACCCCTTTACGTAGTATTGCTTTCATTATAGGCAGGAAGGCAGGGCTTTTCCAGCCCATTCAGCCTGTCAGCGGCTTGGGAATGGGGAATGAAACATTTTCGACCATGCCTTGCAGTTCGGAAACCTCTTCCGCTCCCAGCGCTTTCAGTTTTTCGATCACTTCCCTGACCAGCGCCTCGGGCGCCGATGCGCCTGCAGTGACGCCCACCGTATTCTTGCCGAAGAGCCAGGATTCCTGCAGTTCGCCTGCATTGTCGATCATGTATGATTCAACGCGCCTGGATTGTGCGACTTCTCTCAGCCTGTTGGAATTGGAGCTGTTGGGGGAACCGACAACGATGACCAGATCGCATTTTTCAGAAAGCGTTTTGACCGCATCCTGGCGATTTTGCGTGGCATAACAGATGTCGTCCTTTTTCGGACCGACGATATTGGGAAAGCGGGTCTTGAGGGCTGCGACGGTCTTCGATGCATCGTCCATCGAAAGCGTGGTCTGGGTCACGAAGGCGAGATTTTCGGTGTCGTTCACATGCAGGTTCGGCACGTCTTCCGGACCTTCGACGAGATGCATGCCGTCCTCCGATTGGCCCATGGTGCCTTCGACTTCCGGATGCCCGGCATGGCCGATCATGATCACTTCGCGTCCTGCCTCGCGCATTCGGGTCACCTCGACATGGACTTTCGTGACCAGCGGGCAGGTGGCGTCAAAAAGCCTGAACCCGGCTTCCTCGGCCTGTCTGCGCACGGAAAGCGGCACGCCGTGCGCGCTGAATACCAGGGTTGCGCCTTTCGGGACGTCGGCAAGATCCTCGACGAAAACTGCCCCCTTCTTCTTGAGGTCGTCGACCACGAACTTGTTGTGTACGACCTCGTGGCGCACGTAGATCGGCGCGCCGAAATTGGCGAGGGCCCGCTCGACAATCTCGATGGCGCGGTCGACGCCGGCGCAAAATCCCCTCGGGTTGGCGAGCAGCACTTTCACGGTCTTCCCTTCCTCATGCCGTCCAGGATCAAAAGGGCTGCGCCCAGCGTGATGGCCGAATCGGCCAGGTTGAATGCGGGGAAATGATGGTTCGCGAGATGAAAATCCAGGAAATCGACGACATGGCCTATCCTGATCCTGTCGACGAGATTGCCGAGTGCGCCGCCCAGTACGAAGCTCAGTGCGAAGCTGAACAGCATCTCTTTTTTGTGTTTTCTGAGCAGGTGAAGGATGAACAGGGATGCGGCGAGCGCAATGGCGATGAAGAAGCCGCGCTGCCATCCGCTCGCGTCGTTCAGCATGCTGAACGCGGCGCCCTTGTTGTAGAGCAGGACGAGGCTGAAGACGGGGGCGATCACGATTTCACCGCGGTCGGCCAGCAACGATACGATTTCGAATTTGCTCACCTGGTCGACGATGACGATCAGGATGCTCAGCAGGAGCCAGCGCGTCCAATCAGGCATGGTGCCGCTCCTCGCCTTGGCCGTAAAGATTTGTCGTGCAGCGGCCGCATATCGACGGGTGATTCGGGTCGACTCCGACATCCTCGCGGTAATGCCAGCAGCGTTCGCATTTGGCGTGCGGACTGGCTTTCACGACGATGTATTCTTCCTGTGCTTTTTTCAGCACCGCCTTCGATGTCACCAGCACGAAGCGCAAGTCGTCACCGAGCGAGGCCAGCAGATCGTATTTTTCGCCGCTTGCTCCGATTTCGATTTCTGCCGCAAGGGACGAGCCGATGAGTCCGGATTGCCTCGTCTCTTCCAGGTGCTTCTGTGCCTCGGACCTGTATTCGCGAAGCTTCGCCCATTTCGAAAGCAGTTCTTCCGAGTCTTCGAGAACGGGAAATTCGTGCCAGGTCTGATAAAAGACGCTTTGCTCTGCATTTCCCGTGAAATGCGCCCAGGCTTCTTCGGCAGTGAAGGACAGGATGGGAGCGAGGAGCTTCACGAGGCTCTGCAGCAGATGGTGAAGCGCGCTCTGCGCCGAGCGGCGCGCTGCCGATTTTTCGCCTGACGTGTACAGCCTGTCTTTCAGAATGTCGAGATAGAAGCCGCCCAGATCTTCAGAACAGAAATGATGCAGGCGCTGTGCGACGACATGGAATTCGTATTGGCCGTAATGGCCATCCAGTTCCTTCTGCAGGCTGGAAGCAAGCGCGACGGCATAGCGGTCTATTTCAAGCCATTGTGACGGCGGCAGGCCGTCTTTTTCAACGTCGAAATCGGCGAGGTTGGCGAGCAGGAAGCGGATCGTGTTCCTGATCCGCCTGTAGCTTTCCGTGACGCGCTTCAGTATTTCGTCGGAGATCGACAGCTCGCCCGAGTAGTCTGTCGATGCGACCCAGAGCCTCAGGATGTCCGCGCCCAGGGTGTCCATCACCTTCTGGGGGCTGACGACGTTGCCCTTGGATTTGCTCATCTTGTGGCCTTGCGCGTCGACGACGAAGCCATGAGTGAGAAGCGCTGCGTAAGGCGCCTGGGAGTCGATTGCGCAGCCCGACAGGAGAGAGGACTGAAACCAGCCCCTGTGCTGATCCGATCCCTCGAGATAGAGGTCGGCAGGGTAGGCGAGTTCGCTCCTTTTTCTCAGCACGGAAAAATGCGTGGTGCCCGAGTCGAACCAGACGTCCAGCGTGTCGCTCAGCTTATCGTATTGGGGGTCGATCCCGAGTTCCATGGGGTTCAGGGAGAACCATGCCTCGATGCCCGATTGCTCGATTCTTTTCGCTACCTGCTCGAGAATCGCTGGCGTATCGGGATGAAGTTCGCCGGTTTCCTTGTGGACGAAGAAGGGAATCGGCACGCCCCAGTTCCTTTGCCTGGAAATGCACCAGTCCGGCCTTTTGGCGATCATGCCTTCCAGTCTCGCTCTTCCCCACGAGGGATAGAATTCTGTTTTTTCCACTGCCTTTTCAGCGACTTCCCTTAGATTCTTCGAGTCCATGCCGATGAACCATTGGGCGGTGGCGCGGAAAATGATCGGGCTCTTGTGCCGCCAGCAATGCGGATAACTGTGCCGGATCTGCTCGGCCTTCAGGAGGTGGCCGCTTTTCTCCAGGATGTCGATGACGGCAGGGTTCGCCTTCCACACGGAAAGCCCGCCGAAAAGCGGCACGTTCGTGAAGAATTTCCCGTCTCCTCCGACAGGATTGTCGACCTTCAGCTTGTAAGTCAGTCCCACGAGATAGTCGTCCAGGCCGTGCGCAGGCGCGGTGTGGACTGCGCCCGTTCCGGCATCCAGCGTGACATGATCGCCGAGGATGACGGACACCTGTTTTTCGTAGAAGGGATGCTTCAGCAGTACATGCTCCAATTGGCTGCCCTCAGAGCCCCCGCAGAGGGGGGCAGTCTGATCGATCCCGTAGCGCTTCAATGCCTCCTCGCGCAGCTCGCTCGCGAGCACCAGATAGTCCTTTCCGGTGTCGACCACGTCGTAATGGAAATGGGGATTCAGGCAGACCGCTTCGTTGGCGGGCAGCGTCCATGGGGTCGTGGTCCAGATCACGAAATAAACGGGCTTGTCATGATCGACGGCATTTCCACCTTCGATCCTGTTCCAGAAATCGTTCCTGTCGACCACCTCGAATTTCACGTCTATCGCAGGGGAAGTCTTGTCCTCGTATTCGACTTCCGCTTCCGCCAGGGCCGAGCCGCAATCCATGCACCAGTTGACGGGCTTCTGTCCCCTGTAGACATGACCGTTTTCGAGTATCCTGCCGAGCGCCCTCACGATGTCGGCCTCGGTTGAAAAATTCATGGTGAGATAGGGCTTGTCCCAGTCGCCCAGGACGCCGAGGCGGATGAAATCTCGTTTCTGATTTTCGACCTGGGTCGCGGCGTAAGCCCTGCACAGCTTTCTGAATTCATCGGGGGAGACTTCTTTGTCCCCGAGCTGCTTTTCCACCATCAGTTCGATGGGCAGGCCGTGGCAATCCCATCCCGGCACGTAGGGGGCGTCGAAACCTGCAAGGGTCTTGGATTTGACGATGATGTCCTTCAGGATCTTGTTGACAGCATGGCCGATGTGGATGTCGCCGTTGGCATAGGGCGGGCCGTCGTGGAGGATGAATTTTTTCCTGCCTGATGCGGCCTCTCTGATTTTTCCGTAGCGGTTCTGCCTGCGCCACTCATCCAGCATGCCCGGCTCGCGCTTCGCGAGGTCGCCGCGCATCGGAAAAAGCGTGTCGGGGAGATTCAGTGTCTTCTTGTAGTCTGTCATGTCATTTTTCAAAATATCGCCTGGCATCGAGAACGTCCTGCCAGATCCTTGCCTTCAAGGTTTCGAGATCGGGAAATTTCTCTTCCTCGCGCAATTTGAACAGAAAATCGACCTGCACGCGAGTGCCATAGATGTTTTCCGAGAAATCGAAAAGATGCACTTCGAGAACGGGCTTGCCTTGAAGCATGACGGTGGGGCGGACGCCCAGGCTCGCCACGCCCCTGATCGGCGCATCGTGGATGCCGTGAACCTCGACCACATGGATGCCGGAAAGGGGCGGTTTGTTGTGTTTGAGTTTGATGTTCGCGGTCGGAAAGCCGAGCGTGTGGCCGAGCTTGTTGCCGTGCATGACGCGCCCGACGATGCTGTAGTTTCGCCCAAGAAAGCGTTTTGCCAATTCGAAGTTTCCCGACCCGACAGCTTCCCTGACAAGCGTGCTGGAAACCCTGTGGTTTTCGGTCATGACGCTGTGCATCGCCTCGACTTCGAATCCCAGTCTTTTTCCGGCTTCCCGTAAGGAAGCGAAATTGCCTGTTCGATTCGCGCCGTAGCGGAAGTCGTCGCCGATCAGCACCCATTTCGCATCCAGATGCGAATGGATCTTCGCTTCGAATTCGGACGCCTGCATTTGGGCGAAATGGGCGTTGAATCTGCAAATGTGCACGCGTTTTATGCCAAGTTTCGCGAAGAGGGACAGCTTTTCGCGTATGTCCGTCAGCCTGGCGGGCGCATGCTCCGGATCGAAGAATTCGCGCGGATGCGGCTCGAAAGTCATGACGCAGGGAGGAATCCCCATGCGCCCTGCCTGCTCGACGAGCCGCCCGAGCACGGCCTGGTGGCCGAGATGGACGCCGTCGAAATTGCCTATCGTGAGCGCCACGGGAGGTCCGGATTTTTCGGGGATTCCTCGGAAAACCAGCATGACTTCAAGATGAAATCAATGATTTTACTGCTTGTTCCCGCGAATTCAAAGCATGGCCTTGAGCGCATTCCACCAGTGGGTCAGCCACCCCGCTTTTTCCACTGGGGTCAGGGCGACCAGCGGCACCTGGGCGATTTCCCGGTTTCCGTCGCTCAAGGTCAGCTTGCCGACGACCTGGCCCCTCTGCAATGGGAGCGGCGCGTTCTTCTGGAGATCCATGGCGGGCTTCAGTCCGGCATAGTCGCCCCTGGGCACGGTAACCCAGATGTCTTTTGCAGGTCCAACCGGGATTTGCGCCGGGTTTGCGGCAAAATCCTTCAATTGCCCGACTTCCTGTCCCGCGCTGTAAGCCTTGTGCGTCTCGAAGAAGCGATATCCGTAATCCAGAAGCGCCTCGGCTGCCTTCGCGCTCGCTGCGCGCGTCGAGGAGCCGAGCACGACGGCGATCAGCCTGTGCCCGTTGCGCACGGCAGTGGCGTCCAGGCAGAAACCGGCCTCGTCGGTGTGTCCCGTTTTCATTCCCGTCACGGTGGCATCGCTGAACACCAGCGGGTTCCAGTTCTTTTGCGTGATGTGGTTGTAGGTGAAGGTTTTTTCACCGAAATAATGCAGGTATTGGGGATAGGTTCTAATGATGGCTTCGGTCAGGAGGCCGATATCGCGCGCGCTGGTCAGATGGTCGGGCGAGGGCAGTCCGTTCACGTCGACGAAATGCGTTTCCGTCATGCCGAGTTTCTGCGCCGTGGTATTCATCATTTGCACGAAGCTTTGCGCATTGCCTGCGATGGCTTCGGCTATCGCGATTGCGGCATCGTTTCCGGAAACCACCACCATGCCTTGCAGCGCTTCTTCCACCGTCACCGGCAGTCCTGGCTGAAGAAACATGGTCGAGCCGCCGGCTTTCCATGCTGCCACGCTGACCGTCAGGTTCTGGTCGAGCTTGAGGTTGCCGTTCGATAAAGCCTGGAAGGCGAGATAGGCTGTCATCAGCTTCGTCAGGCTGGCCGGCGGGACCCGTTTGTCGGCATCGTGCGCTGCCAGAAATTGCCCGGATGCGGGGTCGATCAGCGCGTAATTGCGTGCATCAACCTCCGGTGCACCCGGGACGGGCAGGGTGTCGGCGAGCGCGTTGAGCGCAACGAAGAGCATTGCGCCGGGGATGAGTCGTTTCATGGGGGCTTCCTATGCAGTCGAGGATCCAGGCAATTCAGATCGAAGACGGAGGGAGAAGTTCCCTCCGACCCTGCAATTATACGGAAACCTGATATTCAGGTCATCATGCCTGCTGCAACCGTGTTGTTGGTTGCTTCGTCGATCAGGATGAAGCTTCCCGTTGCCCTGTTCTTCTCATAGCTGTCCGCGGCGAGCGCCTGCTGTACCTTGAAGCTGATTTTGGCGATGTCGTTCATGGAAAGAACATCATGGCCAGCTTCCTTTTCCAGGGTGTTGACGTTCACCCTGAAATCGATGCTGCTCAAGGATATTCTCGCCGTTTTCGTCGCATGCTTGATCAGGTATCTGCGCTGCGTGTCGAGCGGCTCGTCCGCGAGCCAGCACAGCATCGCCTCGAATTGTCTGTCCAGCCGAGGAAGGTTGTCCGCTTTGACGATCATGTCGCCCCTGGAGATGTCGATCTCGTCATCAAGCAGCAAGGTGACTGACTGGGGCGCGACGGCTTCGATGAGCGGGCCGTCATAGGTCGATATTTCCCTGATTCTCGTCGTTCTTCCGGATGGCAGGATCGCGACTTCGTCTCCGACCATGATGCTGCCCGATTCTATTCTGCCCATGTATCCCCTGAAATCGCCCCACTTGCATACCCATTGCACGGGAAAGCGGAAGTCCTCGGTGTTGATGTCGTGGTCGATTTCGATATTTTCGAGTACGGACAATAGCGTTTCCCCTTCGTACCACGGCATGTTTTCACTCTTCTCGACGACATTGTCTCCAACCAGCGCCGATATCGGGATGGGAATGATGTTCGCAAGATCGAGCTTTGAGGCGAAATCGCGAAATTCGGTCATGATGGATTCGAATACTTCACTTGAATACCCGACGAGATCCATCTTGTTGACCGCGACGACGAGATGCGGGATGCCGACGAGGCTGGCGAGATAGGCATGGCGTTTCGTCTGGGTGAGCACACCGCGCCTTGCGTCGATCAGGATGATGGCGAGATTCGCGGTGGAAGCGCCGGTCACCATGTTTCGGGTGTACTGCTCGTGCCCCGGGGTGTCGGCAATGATGAATTTTCGCTTCGGAGTCGCGAAATAACGGTAGGCGACATCGATCGTGATGCCCTGTTCGCGTTCGGCCTGCAGTCCGTCGGTGAGGAGCGAGAGGTCGATGCCTTCTATGCCGCGGCGTCTGGTGGTGTGCTCGATTGCATTGAGCTGGTCTTCGAATATCGATTTGGAGTCGTGCAGCAGCCTTCCGATCAAAGTGCTCTTCCCGTCGTCCACGCTACCCGAGGTGATGAAGCGCAAGAGTTCGATATGTTCCATCAGAAATATCCTTCCTTTTTCCTGAGTTCCATGGAGGCTTCGGAGGTCTGGTCGTCCATCCTGGTCGCCCCCCTTTCGGTGATTCTCGTCAATGCCGTTTCAACAATGATCTCGTCATAGCTCGCGGCGCTGGACTCGACAGGGCAGGTGCAGGTCATGTCGCCGACCGTCCTGAAGCGCACGGAGATTTCCTCGATGGATTCTCCATCGAGCGGCGCAACGAGATCGGAGACGGGAATGAGGCTGCTTCCGCGTCTGATTACCTGTCTTTTGTGGGCGAAATAGATGCTCGGGATTTCAAGCTGTTCGCGGGCTATGTATTGCCAGACATCCATTTCAGTCCAATTGCTGATGGGAAAGACGCGGATGTTTTCTCCGTGATGGACCCTTGCGTTGTAGAGATCCCATAATTCCGGTCGCTGGTTCTTCGGGTCCCACTGGCCGAATTCATCCCTGAAGGAAAAGATTCTTTCCTTGGCGCGCGCCTTTTCCTCGTCCCGCCTGGCGCCGCCTATGCACGCATCGAACTTGAATTCTGCGATCGCATCGAGCAGGGTGACCGACTGGAAGGCGTTTCTGCTCTGTCCGGGATGCTTCAGGATGACGCGTTTTTGCATGATCGAATCTTCCATGGAGCGCACGATCAGTCGCTCTCCGAGCTCGAGCGCGCGCTTGTTCCTGAAGTAGATCACCTCCGGAAAATTGTGCCCCGTATCGATATGCAGCAGCGGGAATGGAAATTTCGCAGGCCTGAATGCCTTTTCGGCCAGACGCAGCAGGACGATGGAATCCTTGCCTCCGGAAAAGAGCAGGGCAGGATTGCTGCATTCGGCTGCCACTTCGCGCATGATGTGGATTGCCTCGCTCTCGAGCATATCGAGGTGGTCGAGTTTTTTGTGGAACGCTTGAAGGTTGCCCATGTTATGCCTTTTTCCTGTGTAGTCCGCATTCCTTGCTCGATGTGTCTTCCCACCACCAGCGCCCTGCGCGAATGTCCTCGCCTTTCGTGATGGCGCGTGTGCATGGGGAGCATCCTATGCTGGGATAGCCCCGATCGTGCAGTGCGTTGTAGGGGACGCCCTGCAACTGGATGTAATTCCATATTTCCGCTTCCGTCCATTCGAGGAGCGGGTTGAACTTGTAAAGGCCGTTGCCCGCATCAAACTCGGATGCATTGAGTCCTGTCCTGGTTTGCGACTGCTGACGGCGCATGCCGGTGATCCATGAACCATGGCCTTCGAGCGCGCGCGAAAGCGGTTCGACTTTCCTGATCTCGCAGCAGGAACGTCTCAGTTCAACCGAATCGTAGAAAGCGTTGGGTCCATTAGCCTCGAGATAGGCTTCGACTGCCTGCGCCTTCGGAAAATAGACGGAAATGTCGATCCGAAACTGTTCCTTCGTTTTCTGCATGAGCGAATAGGTTTCCTCGGGCAGGCGCCCCGTGTCGATCGTGAAAACCGAGACGGGAATGCCATGCCTTGCGATCATGTCGATCAGCACCATATCCTCCAGGCTGAAACTGCTCGCGAGGCATGCTTTCGCATGGTTGTTGGCAATGAATTCCAGATCGATGCGCAGTTTTTCGATTTTTTCCATTCAGGCTGCCCTCGGCAATGCTTCTGAAAGGTCGAGCTGCCCGTCGTGCTGCAGGCAGTATTCGGCCGCATCATGCGTCCAGGCGTCGACCGACTTGAACAGGCTGGAGAGCGACTCGGATTCCGCGCCAAGCAGCCTGTTCACGATGTCTCCGTACAGATCGCTCAGTTTTCCCGGCACCATGACCTTGAGGCTGTCCGCGATCTCGTTCAGAGTATTGCCGGAATTGCCGTTGTTGAGATGCACGATGCCCTGCCCGATCAGGGTGAGGATGGATTCTGCGCATCTTGCAGCTTCACCGTACTTGCGCTGCATGAAGAGCGCATCCCGGTGACGGCGCTCGTGCGCCGCCTCGAAAAAGCTCGAGCCGATTCTGACCTGGGATGCGCCGGCGCATTCTCCTCCGCCCAACTGGAGCACCTTGAATTCCCGGGATTCGCCGTGGTCGTGAAGAACGGAAAGGATTTCCTCTGGCTTGACCTCGACAAGATCGTGCAGCAATGCTGCGATGAAATTCTTTTCCTGGCTTCTCACCCAGGAATAGAAGGTTCCTTTGCCGTCGTGGGCGCGTTTCAAGCGGGCAATCGCTTCTTCTATCCTTGCAGCGGGCACGGAAGGTCCCTTGATCGCGAGTCCGCCGTCTCCCTTGCCGTCGCCGCCGAGATACAGCTGGTAATGCGGGATCAGCTTTCCGTGCAGGCGCCTGCCTTCGCCGTAGATGCCGATGTCGCCCGTCTCCGGCTGGGCGCAGCCATTGTGGCACCCGGATACCCTGATGCGCAGATCGCTCTTCCCGCCATCGAGCTTTGTGGCTGCGATCATGCTGGAGGTGATGCCCAGCCTGCAGGTGGATGTTCCTGGGCAGGCCGTCACGTTGTCGCCTTGCGCGGGCAGGTTAAGGCCGATCGCCGACAATGCGCTCCGCAGATCGGGCACAATGGCTTTTGGCACGTTCAGAATCATCAGATTCTGATCCTGGGTCGTGCGCAGGTCCCGCAGGTCGTAATGATTCGCGATCGCCGAAAGGCCCCGCAACTGGATCGAGGAAATATGGCCGAGGGGAAGCGCAATCGGGAAAACACAAAGCCCTTCCTGTTTCTGTTCGACAACTGTTCTCGGCGCACCCTGTCCGCAGGGGAGGCCTGCTTCCCCTTTTTTCCAGACGCCTTGCGGATAGGGGTGTTCGGCAAGTGCGCTTCTGGTGATTTCGAGCTCTTCGCGGTATTTCGCTATGAAGCCTTCCTGGCCGAAACGCTCGACCAGGAACTTGATCCTGGATTTGGCGCGCTTGGTCCTGTCGGAATAGCGATTGTGCAAGGATACCAGGGCCTCCATCACGATGAGCAAATCCTTTTCCTCGATGAAGGGTTCGACCACGATGGCTTCGCGCGGCTTGTGACCCAGGCCACCTCCTGCGGAAACCCTGAACCCGAATTTCCCTTCCTCATGCACGGCAGTGATCCCGAGATCGTGGATCATGGACTGGGCGCAATCCGATTCGCATCCGGAGAAGCTGATCTTGAATTTCCTGGGCATCTGCTGGCTGAGCGGATTCCTCAGAAAATGCATCACCGCGCCTTCGAGGTGAGTTGACACGTCGACATGTTCTTTGGGGCAGACGCCGGCCATTGGGCAGCCTGTCATGTTGCGCACGGTGTTGCCGCACGCCTCACGCGTGGTGAGATTCGCTGCATCCAGGATGCGCAGCGCGCGGGACGTTTGTTCGAGCGGCACGGAATGCACCTGGATGTCCTGACGCGTCGTGACATGAGCCGTGTCCAATTGAGAATGGGCGTCGACAACATCTGCGATGGCATCGAGCTGGGCTGGATTGATCGAGCCGCCGGGGATTTTCACGCGCAGCATGTTGACGCCCTCCTGGCGCTGACCGTAGACGCCTTGCTGCAATCTGATCGCCGTGAAGCGCTCGGCGTCGATTTGCAGATTGAAGTAGCCTTTGAGGGCTTCTTCGAAGCGATCAATTTCTTCTGAATTGGTCGGGTTCATGATTTTCCTTTGTCAAAATATCAATTTGCCGCCGACGAGGATCAGCATGCAGGCCAGGATTCCTCTCAGCATTTTTTCGGGGATCTTCGATCCGATCCGGCTGCCGAAAAAGATGCCCGGAAGTGAGCCGATCAGCAGGCTTCCAAGCAAATGGAAGTCGACCGTGCCGAGGGAAGCATGTCCGATGCCGGCAATCAATGTCAGCGGCACGGCATGCGCGATGTCCGTTCCGATCACCCTGATGGTGGAGACGCGCGGATAGAGATAAAAAAGGGCGACTGTGCCGAGCGCGCCTGCGCCAACGGATGAGACGGTGACAAGGATGCCGAGAATGGCGCCTGTGGCCACGGTTGCAAGTTGCAGCCTGTTTTCAGCAATCGGGCTCAGGCGTTTTATCTTTTCCCTGTAGATGAGCGCAATGGAAGTGAGGATGAGCGCGATGCCCAGCGTAGACGTGATGACGGAAACCATGGCATACCTGTCCACGGCCTTCAGGAGGGCAATGCCGATGAGCGAAGCGGGTATGCTGCCGGAAGCGAGCAGACCTGCGATCTTCCAGTCGACATGCCCGCTTTTGCCATGCACCCATGCGCCGCCCGCCTTGGTGATCGCGGCATAAAGGAGATCGGTGCCGACCGCAATTGGCGCCTGTATGCCGAAGACGATCACCAGAAGGGGGGTCATCAGGGAACCGCCGCCGACCCCGGTCACGCCGACGATCGCGCCTATCAGCAGTCCGGAAAGGGCGTATCCGAAGTCCATGTTCATCCTGAAAAAATCGAGATGGCCCATGATAGCAAGTGCTCTATATATTCCTAAATACTTTTGTGTTAAAGTTTTATTCCAATATGGAATTAAGAGGATGGGGATGAAACTCCAGCAATTGCGCTATCTTTGCGAAATCGTGAAACAGGAACTGAATGTTTCCAATGCGGCCGATTCGCTATATACGTCGCAGCCGGGCATCAGCAAGCAGATCAGGCAGCTCGAGGAAGAGCTCGGCATCGATATTTTTGTGAGAAATGGAAAACGCCTCGTGGCCGTCACCGAGCCGGGTCAGGCCGTGGTTTCGATTGCGCAGCGGATGCTGCAGGATGCGGAAAATCTGAAGCGGGTAGGCGACGAGTTCGGAAGCCAGCCCGAAGGCAGTCTCAGATTGGCTACGACCCATACGCAGGCGCGTTACGTGCTGCCCACAGTGGTGAAGCGCTTCATCTCATTGTATCCGAAGGTCACGCTCAGCCTCCATCAGGGCAGCCCGATGCAAATCGCCGAAATGGTCAGGTCGGGCGAAGTCGACATCGGGATAGCCACGGAGGCGCTCGAGCTGTTCGAGGATCTTGTCATGTTGTCATGTTACGAATGGAACAGGTGTGTCGTGATGCAGCCAGGTCATCCTTTGCTCGACAAGCAAACGCTCCGGATCGAGGACATCGCGCAATTCCCCATCATCACCTACGACTTTGCATTCACGGGACGTTCGAAGATCAACAAGGCTTTCGAGGAAAAGGGGCTGCATCCGAATGTGGTGCTGACTGCAATCGACTCGGACGTCATCAAGACCTATGTCGAAATGGGGCTCGGCATCGGGATTCTCGCGAAGATGGCATTCGATCCCCAGCGGGATTCGAATTTGAGGGCGGTCGATGCTGGGCATCTGTTCGAACCCAGCACGACACGGATAGCGATCAGGAAAAACAGTTATCTGAGGGGGTACATGTACGACTTCATTCACCTTTTTGCGCCGCACCTGGACCGAAACAAGGTGAACGAACTACTCTGATCCGTAAGTCCAGGAAATCTTGCCATCCTTCAGCTTGATCCGGTCTTCCATGCGTCCCGGCCTGCGCAGGAGGACGATGAGGTCTTTAGGCGGCGTATCGAAGAGTGCTTCCGGATCTCCCTGCCTCCTCCAGACCAGTGTTTCTTTCGAGCCCATCTTGATTTCGCACGAAATGCCGTTTTCCGCTTCGCTTTTGGTTACCGTGACGGCATTGAGTTCTTCTTCGAGCGTCTTCTGTTCTTCTTCCAATGCCTTGATTTTTGCATTGTTGGCGGAGACGACTTTCAGGGAAGGCGCAATTCGTGCGCCAAGTTTCTGCAAATTCGCTTTCTGCTCGTCCGTCAGGACGATTTCCTTTCTCTGCGCCTTGCCGGAAATGAGCAGGTAGTTCCTCAGCTCCGGCTGCTGCATGAAATCCTTCGATTCCTGGCGCTTCGCCTCGATTTCGAGATTGATTTCCCCGATCCGGTTGCCTATCGCGGTTATCCTCTCCTTGTAGATGGAGAAATCGGGAACAAGAATGGACAGGATGGTCTGGTTTTCCTTGCGCGGATAGGCTGTGGTTACGCTGATTGCCTTGGCCGTAACGGCGCATCCTTCCGACGATTCGAGTTCAGCGCTTTCGGCAACGACCGTGCAGTTTACCAGGGATTCTGCGACCACCTTCTTGCCGATGATGATGGCGTTTTCTCCCCGCTTGATCGTGATCGTGCCGTATTTGGAAAAAAGCTGGGCGTTGGAGGCGAGCCCTTCCACAATGATGTCGCCGTCATGGTTTGTGGCCGATCCGCCGACCAGATTCCGCTTCAGAAGAATTGTTCCGCCTGTCGAGACGACCTTGCCGAAAACGTCGGCCATGAAGGTGATGTTCTTGCCTTCCACGACCCTGTTTTCCTGGACTTCGCCATGTTCTTCGAAATTTTCGCCATCGAGCGCAATGTCACCGGTCGTCCTGATGCTTACGCCCGTATAATTGACGATTTTTTCCATGACGGCGATGCGGTTCGTCACGGTGTCGATATTGAGAAAGCCGTCTATCGCCGAGACGATGCATTCGCCTTCGTCTGTCGTTTCAATGCGCGTTCCTTCTCCTGCCAGGCTGGCAAGATCGAAATCCTGGGGCATCGGCGCTTCGATCGCTCTGCCCTGGATATCCATGCCTGGAATGCCCAGGATACGGGGCGATTTTTTGAGAAGGCGCTCCCCGAGCCTGACCTGGGGGAAGCGGTTTCTGAATTGCTTGAGATCGATCTTGCCGTTCGAAAGCTCGCGCGGGGCATTGTCCCTGTGCAGCCTGTCGGTTTCTTCCTTCAGTTCGGCATCCGTGCCGTTCTTTGGGGGCAGCGATCTTGCGATGGTGATTCGGCCGGTCTTTCCGGCCTCGATCATGCCCTTCACCACATCGGCATCCAGGCCGAAGCGCACGCCTTGAATCCACATGGCGGCGACGAATTCGTCGAAAACAAGCGCATCCTTGACGTACGTGGATTTCTCTTGAGTGCCGACGACTTCGAGTTCCCCTTTTTCGTTTTGCGCATAAAGCGGTTCTTCAGTGATCTGTTCGACCATGACGGTTTCGAAGAGATATTCGGCTTTGCCAGAGGAGATTCGCGGCGCCTTGTAAAGCCGTATCCTGTCCGGTGGAAAGACCAGGATATCCGCGGCGAGCCTGATCTTGCCCGTTTTGTTCAGGCTGCCCAGCTTCTTTACGGCCATCATCTCTGGCGTGAAATCGCCGAGCAATCTGAGGAAGGATGCATAATCCAGATTGGAGAAATAATAGTCGGACGAAAACACGCGATCCGCGAAAAGCGCGAATTGGTCGGACGACTCGAGCTTGTCGAGATGGATATAGACCCCCTCACTGCTCTTGATGACGAAGCTGGAGGCGCCGAATTCGTTCAGATTGTTTGCTTGATTTTCTGGCATATTGTTTCATTATCGGCAGCCGTGTTTCCGAAGTTTAGGCGTTTTGCAACTTATTGACAATCAATCAGTCTTTTTGGTCAAGGAGGGCTCCGGCGTCGTCCAGGATTTCCTCGAATTCTTCGTGCGACAATCCAAGATGTTGCAGCGCCGCTTCGCCTCCCTTGTGCCATTCGGCCGAAACGGACATGCCTGAATGAAGCTGGATGACGCGCTCTGCAAGCAGGGTGAGGGCAATCAGGTTCTGGCTTTCTGTCGGCAAAATCGAGTGCGGTTCGGATATCAAATCGAAATCGTGATGAAAGCGGATGGCGCTGCAAAGATTCTTGGGCAGGTTCCAGCTTTTTGCGAGCAGGTATCCTATTGTTGCGTGGTTGGTTTGATGGCGCTCGTCTTCGGCACTGGTGAATTTTCTGTCGATGGCCTGGTTGGCGATGCCGAGCGTCTGTTTGTAGTCAGGGTATTTCTGCATCAGCACGGGGATGCCGCAATCCTGGAACAGGCCGAACGTGTAGGCCTCGTCCTTGCTCAGGCCGGGCAGTTTTCTGGCGATATGCGAAGTGACCTTCGCGACTTTGGCTGATGCGTCCC
Organism: Pseudomonadota bacterium; assembly: GCA_021811205.1. The sequence continues at coordinate 3,022 of JAJZPK010000023.1, read as the reverse complement.
AGAAGCGCTCCATGTCGATTTGCCCCGGCTTGGAGAAAGTCTGCCTCAGCATCAGTCCCGTCACCGTTCTTGTCAGCGCGGTAAGACCAAGCACGGATACGGCCTGGCTGATCGTCGATGCCTTGTTGCGCAGGCCATAAAAGGGGGAGTTTACGGTTTTGAGCAGCGCTGCAGAAAGCCCCACGTCCGATGAGACAAGCTGCTCTATTTTCCTGAAATTGGGCTCGTCCTTTCCGGCTTCTGCATCGAGTTCCATCAGTATCGTCGGCCTGGGCGGAATTCCGACGCTTCCAAGTACCTGCTCCAGTTCCTGATCGATGCGCTCTTCTTCTGTCATGATTCTCCCGGTAGTTGTAGTCAGGATGTGCTAAGTGCCGCAGTATATCAATTCAAAAGTTGCATGTGTGAGATGGCGTACATACCGGGCGGGTGGGCGGCTATATAATTTGAATTAGGAGATACTCCGGTCAAAGCGGAGCCAATAATGAAAAAGAATATGATTGATCCATGCCAGAATCATCTTCTGGCGAGGTTGCCTTCGGAAGTGCGAGAGCGTCTTTTCACAGAACTTGAGCAGATGGAACTCAAGGCTGGAGATATTGTTTCAGAGCCGAACAAGGTATCGCGTTACGTCTATTTTCCCATAGCCAGTACGTTCGCCCTCTACTATCCGATGGATCATGGGATATCATCGGAAATTGCCCTCATCGGCAAGGAGGGCATGTTCAGCATTGTGCCTGTCCTTGGCGGAAAGACCCTTCCCTATATGGCAATGGTTGAGACGCCGGGATTTGCCTACCGCATGGAATGGAAAACATTCAAGCGCGAGCTTGATCGGTCCTCGAGTCTGAAGGATCTCATTCTCCTGTACACCCAGGCGCTTTTTACCCAGATGGCGCAGCTGTCGATATGCGGCAGGCATCATTCGCTTCGCCAGCAGCTATGCTTCCATTTGCTGCTGATGCATGACAGAGCATCGGCGGACAGGTTCCTCCTCACGCAGCAAACCATCGCCCACATGCTCGGCGTGCGCAGGGAGAGCGTGACCAAGGCATCGGTCGAGTTGCGGGAAAACGGATTCATAGACTATCGCCGCGGATACCTCACTGTACGCAATCGCAACGGCCTCGAAGGCCAGTGCTGCGAATGCTACAACGTGGTGAGAGAGGAATTCTATCGGTTGCTGGGCTGAATTTGCGCCAAAATAACCATACTTCTAGCCGCGTTAATTTTCAAAAAAACGATGTCATAATGATCCGGCCGAAAGGCACGGAGCATAAATTAACACGATAAGGAGATACACATGGCTGATGCAATCCAATTCACGGATATGGGTGGCGTAATCGTATTGCTCGCTTTTGCGGCTGTTTATCTGGGAAGCTGCTACGCTCACCAGAAAGAAAAGTGAGCGGTACGCCGGTCATGACCGGTGGAGCATAATAACGGGCCGAAAGGCCCGTTTTCATTTTGAAAGTATCTTCTGGTAAGTCCAGACCCCGCGAGCGCCTGGCGACCTTTCCGGGCGAACGCGTATCATCTTGCCGTCCACTTCGGCAACTGTCAGGGTGGCTTGCGCCGGCAGCGGCGTGCAAAGGCCGCCTCCATCGAGAAGCATCGCCTTGTAATCCTTTTCGTCCTTTTCGGCCGCGTATTTCGTGATTTTTCCGAGCATTTCCTTTGTCGGGCAGGTGACGACGGAAGGATTGGGGGAAAATACCGTTCCCACTTTGGGGCCGCCCGCCGAGCAGGCCGCGAGCAGCGAAAGCAGGAGAAGCGTTACGGGTCTCATGTTTCCTCCATCCGGAAATGCCGCAGAATAGCAAAAAAATGCATGCTTGTCGTCTCATCATGGTGCGGATTTTCCTGGATGTTCCCCACAATGGTGCTCGATCCCGCGGAAATGACCGGCAATTCCTTGAAATCCATTGATGGCATCAATCTTGCAATATTTCTGGCTGACAATTTTGATTTTCAGCCAGATGGAGTTGAACATGAAAGAACTGAAAGAGATGCTTATGGGAACGCTGCTCGTGTTGATTTCGACATCAGCATTTGCAGGACCGGACTGGGAAGTGATACATCAGGAACGCCGCGACGAACAGGCCAGGGCTTTGCTTCACCAGGCATGTTCTGCGTCGAAAAGGCACCATTATGCCAAGACTCAGCCCAGCTACTCCAAGAGTGGACAGCGCGCAGGATGAATCCTGTACGCTATTTGTGCGCCATCTTGATCAGCATGCTTTTCGGATCGATGGCATGCCCGTTCTTGAGAATTTCGTAATGCAGGTGAGGCCCGGTTGAGCGGCCCGTGCTGCCGGTCAGCCCGATCAGCTTGTGCTGCCCGACCTGATCTCCCGGCTTCACAAGGACGCGGCTGAGATGGGCGTAGCGCGTTGTGTACCCGTCTCCGTGGTCGATGATGATGTTGTATCCGTATTGGGAGTCCCATCCGGCGACTCTGACCATCCCTTTGGCCGTCGAAAAAACTTGCGTGCCGATGGCTTCCTGAAAGTCCAGCCCGGGATGGAAGCCCAGCTTGCCCACTATGGGATCAACCCGCTTGCCGAATGGACTGGTAATGGAAATGCCGCCTTGCAACGGAAACAGGATGGGTTTCGTCTCGAGCCAGCTCACTTCGCTTTTCCAGTAACCGATCGAATCGTCGGCGTATTTCAGGAGCAGGTTTTCGTTTTCATTGACGTCGTCGAACTGGCTGATCAGGTCGGGGTCGCTGTTCTGGGTGAGAGTCAACAGAGGCCCCCCCATGGCGTCGGCTGCACCGCGCTGCGTGATGAAGGGGGGCGGGGTCGCCATGAACTTGAGCTTCTTGTTCAGGTTGTCCAGCACGGTCAGGCGATTCTGGAAAGCGGACAGATCCTGTTCGACCTTGTCCATCCGCGTTTCGTAGACATTCTTGAGGTTGTCGAATTCTTCTTCTGAATAGAAATTGCCCATCTTGTGGGCGAGCTGGGGATCGTACTCGATGGCGAAGCGGAATCCTGCGAATTCGAGACACACGCCC
>JAJZPK010000022.1 GCA_021811205.1 Pseudomonadota bacterium | reverse complement strand
ACGGGCTTTTTTCATTCCAGGATCATCATATAATTGAATTGAAGCGTGAACCGGGAGTGAAACATGTTCGAATCCGCTGAACTCGGGCACAAGATCGACAAGGCGACCTTTGATGCCGAAGTGCCCAAACTGCGCGAAGCGCTGCTCGATGCCCAGTTCGAGCTGGCCCAGAACGCGAAATTCCAGGTGATCATCATCATCGGCGGAGTGGACGGCGCCGGCAAGGGTGAGACGGTCAACCTGCTCAACGAATGGATGGATCCGAGGCATATTCAGACCCATGCCTTCTCCGACCAGACTGACGAAGAGCGCGAGCGTCCCTACATGTGGCGCTTCTGGCGCGCGCTCCCGCCCAAGGGAAAGATCGGGATACTGTTCGGTTCCTGGTATACCGAACCCATCGTGAACCGCGTCATGGGCCACACCAAGTCGGCCCACCTAGATCAGCGACTCGAGGAAATAGTTCGGTTCGAAAAGATGCTCACCGACGAAGGGGCGCTCGTGCTGAAGTTCTGGTTTCATCTTTCCAAGGAAAGACAGAAGATCAGGCTCAAGTCACTCGAAAAGGATCCCAAGACCCGCTGGCGCGTCACCGATACCGATTGGGAAAGATTCAAGCATTACGACAAGTTCAGGAAGGTTTCCGAGCATTCGCTGCGCCTGTCCAGCCGCGCCGATGCCCCCTGGATCGTGGTCGAAGGGGAAGATGCGCGCTACCGCAGCCTGACCGTCGGAAAAACGCTGCTCGCAGCGATCGAGGAAAGGCTGAAGGACGGCGATCTGCGCGAAAAATCGAACGGCTTTCCCCTGCTTCCCGCACTGGACAAGCGCAGCGTCATCAAGCAGCTCGACCTCGGACTCAAGCTCTCAAGGCGGGAATACGAAAAGCAGCTCGAGCACTTGCAGGGAAAACTGAATCTGCTTTCGCGCCATCCGGAATTCAAAAAGCGGTCTGTCGTTGCCGTTTTCGAGGGTTCTGACGCGGGCGGTAAAGGCGGCGCCATCAAGCGCATCACCAGTGCGCTCGATGCAAGACAATACCAGGTGACTCCGATCGCCGCGCCGACCGAGGAGGAGCGCGCTCTTCCCTACCTGTGGCGCTTCTGGCGTCATCTCCCGAGACTGGGGAGATTCACCGTATTCGACCGCTCATGGTACGGCAGGGTGCTGGTCGAGCGCATCGAAGGATTCTGCTCCGAAGCCGACTGGATGCGGGCCTATTCCGAAATCAACGATTTCGAACAGGAGCTCGCGCAAAGCGGTGCGATCGTCTTCAAATTCTGGCTCGCCATCAGCAAGGAAGAGCAGCTGAAGCGCTTCGAGGAGCGCGAAAAGATCGGTTTCAAGCGCTTCAAGATCACCGACGAGGATTGGCGCAACCGGGAAAAATGGGACGCGTACGAACTCGCCGTGTGCGACATGGTGGACAGGACCAGCACCGACATCGCCCCCTGGACACTGGTCGAATCCAACGACAAGTATTACGCGCGCATCAAGATATTGAAGACGCTCTGCGAGAGGATAGAAAAAGATCTGCCGCCCGCCTAGGGCGGCGACCGATCAGCTCCAGTCGCTTCCGCCGTTGTCGGCGAAAAAGCCCGAGTCGTCGCCCCACGAGGAATTGTCCGCGACCCCGAAATCCTGGCCACCCATGTCGTCCCATGAGTTGTCAGCGACAGGCGTGCCCGCATTCTGGTTGCCGTCCATCAGATGATGCGCGATCTCCTCTCCTGCCACCAGGCCCGCGCCGACCGCTGCGCCCGTGGCGAGACCGGAAAGGATGCCCGAACCCATTCCGCCTCCGGTCGGCCCGTAGCCGGGTCCTGGACCATAGCCCTGACCGTATCCAGGATTATAGCCGCCGGGATTGTAGGGCTGTCCTGCCGGAATGTAGCCAGCGCTTCGCGACATCCTCGATCGGAACATGAAATAGATCAGGAAGATGGCGCCAATGCCGAGCAGGAAGAGCCCCCAAGGGAAACCCCTCCTGGCAGTGGCAGGACGACCGCTGGAGATGATCGATTTGAGTTCCTGGACCGCCCCGGGCTTCGCAAAGGGCAATCCCGGCGCGAGGCGCTGCGCCGTATTCAGTTCGGCTGCTGCATCAGCCTTTCTCCCTTCCCTGGCGAGAATTTCGGCTTCGACGAAATGGGCCTTGCCGCTTTCGGGATGAGCTGCAAGCACCTTGTCCATCATTCTTTGCGCATCATTCAGCCTCCCGGATTGGGCAGCTTCGTATACCTGATGCAGGGTAGGCAAATCGTCCGCATAGGCGGTGCCCATGAAGAGGACGGCTGCCAGAAAAAATTTGAACATCAATGTCTCCTTTGGGTTCGGACGATGGCTATGTGGAGCCAGTCCTCGAGAATTCAAGTGGGTGTGACCAAGTCACAAGAGAAAGGTTCAGGCGTAGCTTCTCAGGCGCCGGGTGAAAGCCTTGAGCTGAGCGATGCCGCTTTCCTCGGCCTTTTTGCACCATTCCTCGAGCTGCCTGACGAGATTCTCCTTGGAGGCGGCAGAGCGCTGCCAAAGCGCCTCGAGTTCCTGCCTCATGACATAGGCGGTCTTGAGCGCATGGCTGCCTTCCAGGATTTTTCCCAGCTTCTCGCGGGCGGCCTCGTCTAGCTGCTCGGCGTCGCTGTGCACCCATTTCTTGACCAGGGAAAGATCGGGCATTTTGGCGATTTCTTCCGCATAGATGCTCTTCAGCGTCTTCGCGTATTTGGCGAGCACCTCGTAGCGGTGGGTGATCACGGCCTGAAGCATTTCAAGATCGCATTGGGTTCTGGCCTGTGCAAGGCGAAGCTTCGGAGCGGTCTTCTTCACCCTGGCGAGTCCCAGAAATTCGAGGATGCGGATATACATCCAGCCGATGTCGAATTCGTACCATTTGGAAGAGAGCTTGGCCGACGAAGCATAGGCATGGTGGTTGTTGTGCAGCTCTTCCCCGCCGATCAGGATGCCAAGCGGGAAAATGTTGGTGCTGGCGTCCTCCGCCTTGAAATTCCGATAGCCGAAATAATGGCCCACGCCGTTGATGACGCCTGCCGCCCAGAAAGGGATCCAGATCATCTGGATGCCCCAGACGATGAGGCCGGGTGCGCCGAAAAGAAGGATGTCGGCAAGCAGCATCAGGGTGATGCCGAGGCCCGGATATTTCGAATAAAGATGCTTCTCGACCCAGTCGTCCGGCGTGCCATGCCCGTAGCGGACCATGGTCTCTGGATTTTTCGATTCGTTGACATAGAGTAAAACGCCTCCCCAGAGCACCTTGTTGATTCCGAACACCTGGGGGCTGTGGGGATCATCAATCGTTTCGCATTTCGCATGGTGCTTTCTGTGGATGGCCGCCCATTCCTTCGTGACCATGCCCGTCGTGAGCCAGAGCCAGAGACGGAAGAAATGGCTGACCGAAGGACTCAGATCGAGGGCGCGGTGTGCCTGATGGCGGTGCAGGAAAATGGTGACGCTGGCGATGGTGACGTGAGTCAGGATCAATGTTGCGAGAACGAGTTGCCAGAAGGACAAATCGGGAAAGACCATTAGCGATTCCTAATAAAGATGGGCAAGATTCACAATATACACACAATTGCACTTTAGTCAACAGGCATGTTCTGCATCAAAAGCGGTTTATAATGCAGGGCATCGTCCAACGAGCAAGAAATGACCGACTTCGCAGAAAACCTGAGAAAGATCCCGGCAGTGGAAGGCATCGCGGGAATAGAAATAGACGGTGAACGGCCTGAAGACAAGCCTTCATTCATCGAGAACAGGCCGGGCCAGACCGGGTCTCTCGCCGTCTATTGCCATCTGTCGAGGACATATGGCGCAATCAACCCGGCCAGCGCGCTCCACGGCCTCGAGCTTTACGCAGAACATGTGCAGGATGCACGGGAAAATCCGGGCAAACATCCCAACATCGACCGGCTCTTCAGGGTCATCGAGGAAGGGCTCCATCTGAAGGCGCGCATCGTGCAATCAAAACCGAAAGGGGAATCCGACATGAAGACGATAGACATCAAAATCCTCGACGAGCGCCTGCGCGCCAATCCCCCTGCCTATGCCACGCCAGGATCTGCGGGACTGGATCTCAGGGCCTGCATAGAGCACGACATGACCATCCATCCCGGGGAGGCCGACCTCATCCCGACCGGCATCGCGATCCACATCGCCGATCCGCATTATGCTGCGATGATCCTTCCCCGCTCCGGATTGGGTCACAAGCACGGCATCGTCCTCGGCAATCTTGTCGGATTGATCGACTCCGATTACCAGGGACAGATCTTCGTCTCCTGCTGGAACAGGGGGCAGAAAAGCTTCGTCCTGAGCCCGCTCGAACGCATCGCGCAACTCGTCGTGGTTCCCGTTGCCCAGGTGAAATTCAACATCGTCCAGGATTTCGAGGTCAGCCACAGGGGAGAAGGCGGCTTCGGCAGCACGGGCAAGCATTAATGAATTATTGCAGTCACTGCGGCGCAAAGGTCGAGTTCAGGATACCCGAAGGCGACACCATACCCAGGTTTGTGTGCCCCGTATGCCATACCGTGCACTACCAGAACCCGAAGATCGTGGTGGGATGCATCCCGGAATACAAGGGAAAGATACTGCTCTGCAAGCGGGCTATCGAGCCGGGCTACGGCCTCTGGACGCTTCCGGCCGGATTCATGGAAAACCACGAGGCAGCGGACGCGGGCGCTGCACGGGAGGCGCTCGAGGAAGCCTGCGCCAGGGTCGACATCGGGCCGCTCTATTCCTTCTACAATCTGCCCAGGCTGAGCCAGGTCTACCTCCTCTTCAGGGGAAGCCTGGCGGACGAAAATTTCAGGGCAGGGGACGAGACGCTCGAGGTCGGCCTTTTTCCGGAAAGCGAAGTGCCGTGGAACAATATCGCCTTCACCGTGGTCAGAGAAACTTTGCAGCGCTATTTCGAAGACATGAAGCGAGGAAGCTACGGCTTTTACTTCGCCACCCTCTGAGGAAGACATGCAGACCACTCACCATCTCATCCCGGGCACTTTCATCGTCGCGGGGCTCAGCTATCTGGTGATGCTCGCAGGCTATTTCCTGCACCGCAAGCGCTACATCCACATTCCGGCGATGATCTCGGTCATGCTGTTCGACCTGTCGCTTCCCTTCTACCTCTATTCCCACCGTCACTGGTGGCACCGCCTCATCGACAAGGGAGAAATTTTTTCCTCCCTGGTGTGGATGCATGTCGGCATCCTCCTGATGATGTATGCCCTTTATGGCGCGCAGATCTTCACCGCCATGAAGATCATGAAAGGCGACATGGAGGCGAGAACCACGCACCGTTCCCAGGGAAAGGTCATGCTCGTGGTTCGCCTTTTCGTAATCCTCACAGGCATCCTCCTCGCACCCTAAAGGAAAAATCATGAAAAAGATCGTCATCTTCGCATCGACTCTCTCCCTCTTGGCAGGCTGCGCAAGCGATCTGATCGATGTGCGCCCAGGATCGAGCAATATCGCTCTGGCGACTCCCGCCCAGGTCGAAAGCTGCGAATCGAAAGGGAAAATCGCGGTCAGCGTGCTCGCCAAGGTCGGATTCATCAGCCGCAGCTACGACGAAGTCGAAGCCAATCTGCTTCAGCTGGCCAGGAACGGGGCAGTGGATGCGGGGGCCGACACGGTCGTGAAAGGCCCCTCTCCCGAATATGGCAGGCGCACCTATTTCATGTACAAGTGCAGATGACTATTCATGCGGTCGCAAGCAGAGTGCCCACCACGCTCTGGCTGAACGAATCGGCGGCAACCTGATAGGAAAGGGAAGGGCTCGATTTCAGGGCAAGCGCCCAATTGGCGGAATTGTCCGAAATGACCGACCCCGGCGCGGAGTAAGCTCCTGAAGCGGATTGCGATACCGGCAGGCTGCCGACTATGCCCTGATCGAAGGCATTCTGCGCCTGGACGTTCGATCCTGTCGGAACGAGAGGAGCAGGCGCAGCACCCGCCTGAACAAAGGAATCGAGCAGGCCTGATGCGCTGTAGGTCAGGGGCACCCCCGAAGACGAGCCGAGCGTTGCGACCGCACTTGCCTCTGCGGCAAGGCTGGACGCTGCCTGGATCAGGCCCGCATTGCCCGTCTGCGCCACGTAAGGAGCGCTGTTTCCGGCCGGAATGGCCGAGAGTGCGGATATCGACATGGTGCCCCCTTAAAACCCATTATAGCAGCTCGTCAGAACTGCAAGAGCGGAGTCTGCATTCAGCCGATCACGCATTCGAAGCGTGAAACAGACCGGATCTTCCGATCAGGGAAACGAACTCTTCGCCTGGCACTGGCCGACCGAACAGGTAGCCTTGCGCATAATCGCAGCCGATTCCCTTCAGCAGGTCGCGTTGCAGCTCGGTTTCCACGCCTTCCGCAACCACTTTCAGCCCGAGCTTGTGCGCCATCACGACCATGGCCTCGCACAATGCCATGTCTTCATTGTCGTGCGACAGATTGCGTGTGAACGACTGGTCTATCTTGAGATAATCGATGTCGAATTTCTTGAGGTATGACAGCGCGGAATAGCCGGTGCCGAAATCGTCCAGCGCCACTTCGATCCCCGCATCGCGAAACGCCATCAGCCTTTCGTCCACATTCGGGTTCGGATCCAGCAGCAATCCTTCTGTAATTTCGACCACGATGCAGCTTCCCGGCAGGCCCGCAGCCTGCAAATGATTCATCCATTCCTTCAGGCGCCCATGACCGTCTCGAAACTGCACCGGCGATACGTTGATGCTGATCTGGAAATCAGGGCACACTGTGCGCCAGCCGACCAGATCGGACAATGCCTGACGGAACACGCTATCGCCCATCCGCATGATCAGGCCGGTTTCCTCCGCCAGCGGAATGAATCGGGCCGGTGAAAGCAGCCCTTCTTCAGCATGTTGCCAGCGCAACAGGCCTTCCGCCTTGCATACGTCACCCGTTGCAAGATCGACGATGGGCTGGTAATGCAACACGAATTCCTGATCGATATCCGCCAGGCGCATGTCCGCGATGGTTTTGTATCTCGCCAGTGCGGCGCTCTGCATGTCTGTCGTGAAATGGCAGGCCCTGTTCTTGCCCGCATACTTTGCGGCATACATGGCCTGATCCGCACACTTGATCAGCGCTTCCGCTGTGGAAGCATCCCCGGGATAGCTTGCAATGCCTATGCTGGCAGTGACATAGGCGTTGCTTCCGCCGAGCAGAAAGGGCTCGGCCAGCGATTTCAAGATGGCATCGGTGGTGCGATGGACGCTGTCGCTCTCTCCCAGGCCGGACAAGACCACTGCGAATTCGTCTCCTCCCAGCCGCGCGACGGTGTCCATTTCCCTCACGCAAAGACGCAGCCGGCGCGCGACTTCCTGCAGCAACTGGTCACCTGCGCCATGCCCCATCCTGTCGTTGACTTCCTTGAAGCCGTCGAGATCCAGGAACAACAGACCCATTCGATTATGGTTTCGGTGTGTCCCCTTCATTGCCTGTTCCAGGCGATCCATGAACAGCATGCGATTGGGCAGTTCGGTCAGGTTGTCGTAGGTCGCCTGTTTCTTGATGATTTCCTCGGCCCGCTTGCGCTCGGTCTCGTCGCGGAACACGGCGACATAGAACATCGGATCGCCATGACGATCCGGCAACACATTGACGGTCAACCGCTCCGGGTAAATCTCCCCGGTCTTCTTGCGGTTCAAGACTTCGCCTTCCCAGTGCCCCCTGGTATGCAGCTCATGCCAGAACTTGCGATAGAACTCGGGATCGTGCCTGCCGGAATTCAAAACTTTGGGCGTCTTGCCGAGTATTTCTTCCTGGGTGTAACCCGTGATCCGCGTGAATGCGGGGTTGATCAGGATGATGCGCTGTTCCGCATCCGTCACCATGGTGCCCTCGCTGGCCGCCTCGAATACCACCGCAGAGAGCCGCACCCGGTCTTCCGCCACCTTGAGTTCGGTCACATCGGTGCAGGCGACGAGCGTGATGTCCTCTTCCTCAGTTCCGCCTTCCAGTTCCGAGTAGAACAGGCTGACGAACAGGGATGGAACATTCTCGTGATTGAAATTCACGGTCAGGGGACTGGTCAGATGCTTTCCGGATCTTGTCCACATGTCGAACAACTTCCGGTCGGAGGCGCCGATGAATTCCGAAAGCGTCCTCCCGATCACTCGGTGCTCCTCCCTGCCGCAAAGCTGCAGGAACCTGTCATTGCATTCGCGTATGACGCCGAGTGCATCCAGCGTCACATAGCCCACGGGAATGTGGCGATACAGCCTGTAATATCTGCCCTTCGCCACATGCAGATCTTTCTGGGTCTTCCTGAGCTGCTCGTTCTGCGTTTCCAGCTCGATCTGGTAGACGGAAAGCTCATGGAGCAGGTGTCCGATCTCTTCCGAGGTCATGCGTTCGATCTGCGCGGCATCTGCTCGGCTGGCCGCTGCCGTGAACGGGAAACCCGCATTGTTCCATTCATCAGAGCCCATCAGGTCACCTTCGGATTATTGCACCTCGATCAGGAGGACTGGATTTTTTGTATGACGCCAAGCAGGTGAATTGGCTTGCCATCCTCGTCTTTCAGCAAGGCGCCGCGTTGTTCTATCTTGTGCTGCGAACCGTCCGGCCAGACGATCCGGTACTGTATCGAATAGGGTACGCCGTCTTTCAGCGCCCCTTCCATGCAGGCCTGAAAACGCAAGCGGTCGTCCGGATGAACGAACTTCATGAATGCCTCGCGGGTATGCTCCAGACTGTGCACCGGAACGCCCAGCAGGGCCTCGACATTGTCCGACCACTCCATGGCGTTACTCGACAGGTCCCAGTCCCAGCTTGCGGATGAGGATGAGGCCAGGCTCTGGTGAAGCATCTTGTGCCTGTGCATGTTCGACAACTGGGCCTGTGCCGCCTTCAGCTCATTGATCCCGTACAGCGTTATCATCACCCCTCCCTGCACGTCGTGGTTGAGCATGTAGGGCAGTATGCGCAGGTGGTACCAGTCGCCGTCGTCGGCCGTCACCTCGGCATCCAGCGTCATTCCTGAAGTCAGCACGCTCCTGGTCATGGAAATCAGGTCGGTGTTCTTCAGGCGGTGCGAGATATGCTCGAAAGGCCGGTTGATGTCGTGATCGAGGATATTGAACAGGTATTTCGCATTCCTGGTAAAGCGCCTGATGCTGAGCCCGGTATCCAGAAACAGCGCCACCAGGCGCGAGGCCGACATGAAGTTCTCCATGTCGGCGTTGAGTTCGCTCAGCTCGGAGATCTTGCCCTGGTATTCCGCGTTGACGGTGAAGAGCTCCTCGTTGACCGACTGCAATTCCTCGTTGGTGCTCTGCAGTTCCTCGTTGCTCGCCAGCAGCTCCTCGTTGGTGGCCTGCAATTCTTCGTTCGAAGTCTCCAGTTCCTCGATGGTAGCCTGCAGGCTCTCTCGCGTGAACTGCAATTCCTGCTCAAGATCGTTCATCCGCTGCAGCACCTCTGCATCGGCGTCATACTTGATCCCCTCGGTCACTTCGATGCTGGGCGTCTTGGCGATTTCGGAAATGAGTACGGCCGCCAGCCAGGGATAATTGCGGCGCACCTGCAGGGGACGGATCTGGATGTTGACCTTGCTCACCACACCTTCCGACCTGACCGAAACGTTGGAAAAGCTGATTTCGGTGCGGCTCTTGAATACCTTGGTCAGCCCTGTGGCAACCGGCACGCTGAGTTCCTTGACCAGATTCTTGGTGATATCCGTGCTGACCTTCCCTGACAAGGGACGCAGGTAGCGCTGCGAATCGCCTGTGACGCGCAGCAGTTCGAATTCCTCATTCACAATAAGGCTGACCGGAATGTAGTCGCGCGCCAGCGCGTCGATGAAGGATTCCAGGATGCGCACATCGTCGGCATTGCGGGCCTGCGCCTGTCCCCTTCCCGGGTGCGTCCATTCTCCGAGTACGGAAGGCTCGGGCAGCTTGAAGCGTTCGCTGCTGAGCAGAGACTTGCGGCTTCCGCGCGATCGAAAAATCTTGCAGCGATGATCCAGAGTCTCGAAATAAGGCTCCGCCTCCCCCAGCGATTCGCTGCTGCCGAGCACCAGCAGGCCGTTGGGACGCAGCGAGAAATTGAAGCCGTCGAAAATGCGGCGCTGCAGAATGGGCTGCAGATAGATCAGCAGATTGCGGCAACTGACCAGGTCGATGTTGGTGAAAGGCGGGTCCTTGATCAGGTCATGGCGGGCGAACACGACCATCTCGCGCAAGGGACGCACCACCTGGTACTGGTCGTCCTTGCGGATGAAATACTTGTTGAGGAAATGCTGCGGCAGGTCGGCCGCGATGCTCTCCGGATAGATGCCCTGGCTGGCTTTCAGCAGGCTTTCCTGGTCGATGTCCGTGGCGAAAATCTTCAGATCCATGCTCTTGCCGAGTTCTTCGGCGATGTCCTGCAGCAGCATGCAGTAGGTGTAAGCCTCCTCACCGGTCGAGCAGCCCGCCACCCAGATGCGCATCTCGCGGTTTTCCATGCCGCGAACGTAATTCTTCAGGTGATCCGATCGCAGAGAATCGAAGACTTCCTCGTCCCGGTAGAAGTTGGTCACGCCGATCAAGAGCTCGCGATAAAGCGCGGTGACCTCGGCCGGGTGATGATTCAGGTAATCGACATATTCCTCGATGGAACGCACCTGGTTGATCGAGATGCGCCGCTCGATGCGGCGCATGATGGTAGGAGGCTTGTAGAAGGTGAAATCGATTTTGGTCTTGCTGCGCAGCATGGCGAATATCTTCGACAGAGCGCTTTTGTTTCCGGCTTCATGATCCAGTTCGGGAACACGCGTCGCCAGCGGATGTTTGACGAATTTCAGCAGCTGCTCGGGCAGCGTTTCCACCGGCAGGATGAAGTCGGCAAGGCCGTTGGCAATCACGTTCCTGGGCATGCCTTCGAACTTGGCGGACGATTCGCTCTGAACCATCACCAGGCCGCCTGCCTCCTTGATTGCGCGGCAGCCGCGCGTGCCGTCGCTGCCCGTGCCCGATAGGATGATGCCGATGGCATTGCGCCCCTGGTCTTCCGCCAGCGAATGCAGGAAAAGGTCTATCGGCAGGTTGAGCACCGTGTGCGTGCGATCCTGCGATTCGAGCAGCAGCTTGCCGTGGAAGATGGTCAGGTTCTTTTGCGGCGGGATGAGATAAATGTGGTCGGGCTGCGGTTGCGTGCCATCCTTGACCACCTCCACCGGGATGTCGGTGACCTTGGACAGCAGCTCGTCCATCATGCTCTTGTAGTCTGGCGAAAGATGCTGGATGACGATGAAAATCAGCCCGGATTCGGTGGGCATGTTCTTGAAGAAGGTGGTGATTGCCTCGAGTCCGCCGGCAGATGCGCCGATGCCGACATAATGTTGCGGCATGGATTCCTTTGCCCCGGATGCTTTCTTCTTCACGCCTCCATCTCCGCAAGCGTCGCGAGGTATGCTTCCGGGATCGCGTCGTCATCCCCCAGGGAAACGACGGAAAGCATGACGGAAGTCAGCCTTTCCTTCTTGTCCGTCACGCGGAAAGCTATCTTGCGACCTGCAGGATGGTTGATTTCCTGTTTGAACAGGACATCGAAATTCATTCGGTCTTCCTGGGCGACGAATTCGGCCAGGGTCCTTCCCGCCAGACTTTCCCGGGCCTGCCCCGCCATCCGCGCGAAAGACTGGTTGCATTCAGCGATGATCCCTCTTGAGGAAAGCACCAGAAGGCCTGCCGAAGCAAGTCCGAAGATATTCCTGTAGTGCTCCCTGGCAAGCTCCGCCTGGTTTCTGAGTTCGCCGAGCTCATGATTGGCCCTGAGCAATTCGTCGTGCTGCATTTCCAGCTCGACTTGCTGAACGGCCAATTCGTGGGACAACTGCTGGATATCGCCGCTCTGCGGGATTTCCATGCGTACTTCTCCCCTGGCCAGACTTTCCTCGGCCCTGGCTCTCAGCTTGTCGTATTTGTGGAGAAATGCGCCCCTGAACATCCTGCATCCTCACCCTGATCGACCGCAGTCCGATTCATTCCCGGCCGCGTATCAATGGTTCTTTTTCGTTTGGTTTTGCGCTTCAGTCCGTCAGGCCCTGCGCGCTTAACGGATTATCCATGTAAACAGTATGGTCAAGCAAACATTTTGAGAAATCTTCTCCGCCATGTTTCCGAACCGCATGGAATGAAAATGTAAATTCCGGCCAGCATCGTTCGCATCGATGGAGGTCATTTACCGGAAACGGGGCGAATCAGAAGGAGCGGGCGCTCATCTCGAAGCGAATGTCCTGCAGTCGACGACTCCCCACCAGTAGTCGACCTCGATCTTTCCGGCAGTGCATTTCGAGTCCGCATTGTGCCTGCAGGCCGAATACCTGCATTCCCCGACATGCGCATCCCCGGTCCTCTTTCCTGATGAGCCTGACATTCTCAGGAAAGTGCCGCATTGCGGATGGGGACCCGAGGCGATGACGATCGCAATCGCGCTGCAGCGCTTTTCGCCATTGTATGCGCATTCGGATACTGCGCATCCCGAGACGAGCGCGGCATTCTGCGCCGCCTCAATCCCTGTCATGGCCCTCGCCGCGACGGTCCCTGCCGTGCCCCTCGTCATGCCGCTCTTCCCGCCTGTCCATGTGATGGCGTTCATGATAATGCGGCGCATACACTTCCCTGTACCACCTGTCTCTGACGAAATAGACAGGCCTGCCGCAGGCGCGGTATTCGCGGCAGTGCCTATTCCAGTTCCGCTCGTATCCGGGAGGCACGCGCAGGTAGATCGGCGCATAGGCTTCGCGGCTTCGCATTACGATGACAGGCTGCGCATAGATCACTTGAGGCCTTGGAAATCCGCCCATGTCGATGCGCCCGTAGAACCCTGGCTCGCCCACATTGACCGAAACATCCGCTGCGAAAAGCCTGGACGAGACCAGCATCAGGGCGAAGAGGAAAAGAAGCTTCTCCGTGATGGAAATGGCGAGGTTCGTCATTCGCGTCCCCTTTCCATGCGATGGCGCCTCATCCGCTCAAGCGATCTGCGGGATGCCTCGTCGAAGATCTTGCGCTGGTCCGGCGAAAGAACCGATTCGAGCTTCGCTGTTGCGTCGGCAATCCCGGACAGCTTCTCGGCGAACGCCTCCGCCCTGTCTGCGCGGAATCGCGCGATGGCCGCGGCATCGGCGCCCTCGCCCGGTCTTCCGATCCGTTTCTCGGGCAGCTTCTCGACAGAATTCTCGAAAGCTTCCCATGCCGCCTGCTGGGAAGACTTGATCTCGAGGCGGTCCGCCAGCTTGTCCAGCCTTGCCTTGATGCGGTCATGCATGGACTGGCCGCCCTCTGAAGCCGTGGCGCCCGTCGCAGCGAAGAGCCATGCCGCCGATACGGCCAGAAAAAGTTTCACATATTTGTTTGCCATTCTTTCCCTCCGTTGATGAGACATGTGCGATCAAGGTTACGCCGGGAAAGTAACAGCACAATGCACGATTTGTATCAATTGGTGAATTTTCCGGATGAATGGGGAAATGCATTACGTTCCGGATCAATCTCGTCACGCGGCTCCGCCGGGGAGTGCAATTGGAAGCGCGCCGAGTTCGAGCCGAACGATTGATTCGAACTCGTCGATGCGAATTGGATGGCGACCGGAGCTGCAGCCTTACGCTACTGACTCAGCAGTTCCCTGTCTATCCCCATGCCGAAAAGGGAACGCCTGAGGTTTTGCAGCGCAGCGCTCTGGATCTGCCTGATCCTTTCCTTGGTCAATCCCATCTTATGAGAAATCTGCTCCAGCGTCTTGGATTCGTCGTCCCTGATCCCGTAGCGCATCTCGATGATCATGCGCTCCTTGGGGTTGAGCCCGTCCACCAGTTCGGCCATGACTTCATCCATCTCGAGCGATTCAAGGATCTTTTCGGGAGAAGAAATCTGTTCATCATCCGGGATCATGTCGCCGACCTTGAGCATTGGATCTTCATCGATGGGCGCATCGAGCGAAATAGTCCATTCGTTTTGCTGCAGGGCGCGCCATACGGTATCCAAGGAAATGCCGAGATGGCGGGCAACCTCCTCCGGGCGCATCGGCCCTTCGGCGATGCGCATTTCCCTGCGAATTGCATTGATCTCCTTGACGACGTGAACGGGCAGTCGGATGGTGCGCGACTGATTCATGATCGCGCGTTCGATGCCCTGCCTGATCCACCATGTCGCATAGGTCGAAAAGCGGAAGCCCTTTTCCGGATCATACTTGTCCAGTGCATGCATGAGTCCGAGATTCCCCTCCTCGATCAGGTCAGAAAATGTCAATCCTCTGCTGACGTAATGCCGAGCAATCTTGACGACCAGCCTGAGGTTGTGTTCGATCATTTTCTGCCTGGCATTGAAGTCCCCCGCCCTGACTTGCCTTGCCAGCGCTCTCTCCTGCTCAGCGCCCAGAACTTGCTTTTTTCCGATTTCGTTGAAATAGAGCTGCGCTATATCGACGCATTCGCCCTCCATCGATTCATGCCGCTCTTCTTGGGCAAACTCGTCCTTGTCGCCGGAATATTCCATATCAATGTTCCTCGATCTTGAGTTGGAGAGGCAGCAGGATCATTCTGAATGGGCTGCCGTTGGGGTTGTTCAATTCGAACAAGTGCAATTGGGAGGGCAGCATGCGCCCGTTGCTGTCCTTGATGTGGAAAAGGTGCTCGCAATGGCACAGGAAGCTGATCCTGGGGTTGATCTGGCCGCCTTCCACGAGAATGCTTTCCGGCAGCCCAGGAAGAAGAAATGAAACGTGCCGACCCAACAGTTCGCCAGGAAGATACCCGGAAACCTCCGCCACAGCTGCGCTGCAATCGCAAATCATTCCGCGCTCGTCCAGCGACAGTACGGCCAGCTCCTCCTCGTATTTGCAGCAATCGGCTTTTTCGGACATTCCCGCGCCTTTCTTGATTGTGTGACATGCCGCATCTCAGACCATGATAATAAGATTGCCCTTTGCGAAGATTAGTTCACGCATGACCGAATTGAATAAATGCGGATCTTGTTTCATACGTCACGCCCGAAAAGGCATTCGAAAATGGCGGCGGGCAGTATTGCCGCAGATACACCACCCGGGCGCTGTCCGATTCAGGGCAGTACCGCACCTACAGTACGGCATGCAGGAGAGCGGACGGCAGCTGGAATCGGAGCAACTGATACCTCCCTCGCAAATACGTCTTGCTTCTTCCGCGCAGCCCGGTGTTCGGCCTTAACGGACGTCGGTCAGTCTCTAGGCGTCGGGCTGCAATAAGCCAATAATCCGCCGCTCAGTCCTTCATCGCCTTGAACGTCAGCTTTTCCTTTCGGTGAACTGAACCGTTATATTTAGATAAAGTTTGGAGGTGCATACAAAGTTTGATTAGATGATTTGCCAATTGCTTTCTAGTAGACTGCGTTAGTTGCGTTGAATCGGCTGCGTGAGAAGTGCAAGACCGATAAGTCCCTGTCCATCGCACATGGTCTAGAGGATCTGACGTCGAGACGGAATCTGCACCGAAGAAAGCACGCGACAGAACGAAATTGGAGGAAATGTGATAAGCAAACAACCTACGCCGGCCAAGAAACGAGGCATCCCGCGCATTGAGTCTTTGCGTGTAGAGAATTATCGCGCGCTGCACAAGGTTGAGTTAGATAACCTGACGCCGATGACGGTATTGCTTGGGCCGAACGGCAGCGGAAAATCCACAATCTTCGATGTGTTCAATTTCCTGTCCGAGTGCTTTCAGTTTGGCTTGCGTCATGCCTGGGATCGACGTGGTCGTGGCAAAGAGCTGAAAACGCGCGGTTCAAGCGGCCCTATTGTGTTCGAGCTGAAATATCGCGAGCAACCGAAAAGCCCTATCATTACCTATCATCTGGCGATCGATGAGGGTACTAAAGGTCCTGAGGTTGTTGAGGAATGGCTGCAATGGCGACGTGGCCAAAAAGGCCAACCCTTTCGTTTCCTCGAATTTCGCAAAGGCGTGGGGCGTGCCGTCAGTGGAGAGTTGCCGGATGCCGAAGATCAGCGCAAAGATACCATGCTGCGCTCACCTGACCTTATCGCAGTGAACACCTTGGGGCAATTGGCGGAGCACCCACGTGTTGCCGCGCTACGTGAGTTTATTACCGATTGGTACGTGTCCTACCTTTCCATAGATTCGACTCGCAATCAACCAGAAGCCGGACCGCAGGAGCGCTTGAGCAAAGGCGGCGAAAATCTTCCGAACGTTATCCAGTATCTGAAGGAACAGCATCCCGAGCGGCTGGAACAGATTTTCACGGTGTTGCGGGCACGCATTCCAAGGCTGGAGCGAGTCGAGGCGGAGCCAATGCCCGATGGCCGACTGCTGTTGCAGATCAAAGACGCTCCGTTTGAGCAGCCGGTGCTGTCCAAGTTTGCGTCGGACGGCACGATGAAAATGTTGGCCTATTTGACGGTACTCTACGACCCTGAGCCACCACGATTTATCGGCATTGAGGAGCCGGAAAATTTTCTGCATCCTCGCTTGTTGCCTGAGTTGGCTGAGGAGTGTCGAGTTGCTGCCGAGCGTTCTCAACTTCTGATCACCAGCCACTCACCCTTCTTGCTCAATGCCATGCGCGCCGAAGAAGTGCGCGTGTTGTACCGGGATGAACAGGGGTTCACCCAGGCGGTTCGCGCCTGCGACATTCAAGGTATCCCGGAGTTCATTAGAGCAGGCGCCAGCTTGGGACATCTGTGGATGGAAGGCCATTTTGGAATAGGTGATCCACTGGTAAACCAAGGTGCTCCGCGTGCTCCGAAGAAGGGTTGTGCCTAATGTTGGAAAAGCTGATCGTATTTGTCGAAGAGCCTTCAATGGAGGCTGCACTAGAGTTTCTCTTGCCCAAGCTGTTGGGAGACGTGCAGTTTCAAATTATCCGTTTTCAATGCAAGGATGACCTGCTGAAAAAAGCACCTGAACGGCTGCGCGGCTATGCGTCTTGGCTGCCTGTTGGTTGGCGAATTTTGGTGTTAGTTGATCGGGACGATGATGATTGCGTCGAGTTGAAGGCCAAACTTGAAAACATGGCCGCAGCTGCGGGTTTATTGACCAAGACCGGAGCAGGTAACGATCAGTGTTTTCATGTCGTAAATCGCATCGCTATTGAGGAACTGGAAGCATGGTTCTTTGGTGATTGGTCTGCGGTGCGGAGAGCCTTCCCGCGCGTATCGGCGACTATTCCACAAAAAGCGGGGTTCCGTGATCCGGACGCAGTAGCCGGTGGCACTTGGGAAGCAATGGAACGTGTGCTTAAAAAGGCAGGATATTTCAGTGCCGGTTTGCGCAAGTTGGAACTGGCCCGATCGGTGGCGGAACACATGAGTCCTCAGAACAATACATCGCGCAGTTTTCAAGCATTTGTAGGTGCGGTTACGGCTGCATTGGTGTGCAGGTGCTCGTGAGCATCGCTGAACTCATTCGGTAAAGAACGGGGCAGTCGGCTAGGCAATACGAGCTGCTTGGTGCTGTACGACGCTGACAAGCGCTACCGCGAGCAAGCTTCGACTTGGCGGACAGATACTCAAATCCAAAAGTCAGCTTATTGCATATTGCGGACGTATAAAATGCAATAATCGAATGTCCGGTTTGGTCGAAACCCCGCCCCTGGATCGGGCGTCCGCCGCGGCATTATTCGAACGTGATCGAGCGCCATAAACACAATGGCCCGGCATAGGCCGGGCCATTCTGAAACTCCAATCGGGAGGCTCAGCTCCTCGCCTGATCGCGAGGAATAAAATCTGTCGGAAAGGCCCTCGATAACTCCTTGATTTAACATCGGCTAATAATTAGCGAAATTCCGGAAAAGTCTGTCGAGAACCCCCAGTTTTCCACTTCTGCACTAGGTGCCTTGTAATAAAGTCTGTCGAGCACACCTAACACGTTGATTCGATGTGTCATATGAGCTTGGATTTTGCGAGCATTTTCATTATGCTTTCATGGAAACAAATCGCGCCACGAAAACCCCATGCCTCATACCAAACTTCTTCAGATTTATTTTGAGCTCAAATGGCTGGAGCCTTCAATTTGGCGCCGGGTCATTGTGCCCGACACCATCACGCTCAAGCAATTTCATAAAGTGATCCAAATTGGCATGGGCTGGTCAGACAGACACCAGCATGAATTTCTTATCGCCGACAAACGCTATGGAGCCCCAGAATTAGGGACCCGGGACATATTCCCGGAAAAGAACGCTCGACTTGGAAAATGCCTCGGAAACCAGCAAACGTTCGGTTATGTGTATGACTTCGGCGATAACTGGGAATTCAACCTGAAGGTCGAAGAAATTCGACCCATGGAGGAGTTAACGCAATACCCCATTTGCATTGACGGGGCTCGAGCCTCACCACCTGAGGATGTGGGGGGGCCACCGGGTTTCTTGGATTTTCTCGAGGCAATCTCAAACCCGATGCATCCTGGACATCCAGATGTAATTGAATGGTACGGAGATGGATTCGATGCCGAGGCATTCGATGCTGGACAAGTAAATCAGCGCTTGATGCGAATTCGGCGCTGAAATGAATCTTCCAACTAGCTCATATTTCTCACACGAATTCGCCTCCTCAAAACCGGGGGCGATTCAATGAAGAAATTTTCTTTTCGTCTTCTAGAAAATTCATTAAAACAGGATTCGGTGCATGTTCTTTTATAACAAGGTAGTCCTCGCAAAAGGAGTAAAGATCGGTATTTAGCAACGTAGTATTCATTCAGACGCTTTCTTACACATTCACCAACTATCTCTGACAAAACGTTTTATGAATCTCCCACGCGTTTAGATCAAGTCCTTTCCAACTAAACTATATAGGACTTTCAAAAATTGCCATCACAAAAATAAAAAAAATTTCCCTATACAAATATAGGGGCCATCATGCCTAATCAATTACACCAAACACTGCATATGCCTTTTTTCGGAGTGCATCGTCACAAAATTCATCCATATCCATGAGGTTAATAATCAGATCGACCTGCTCCTTTGTCCGATGCGCTCGTGCGAGAACACGTTCAACTGATGCCGCCGGAAGGTAGCGATTAAGATATTGGAACGGATCAAGGTCACCCGGACAATGTGAGAGGATTAGGTTCCATTGGCTCTTCTTGAGTAATCCCTCATAGAGGCGCTTGTAATATAGATACGTTTTAATCTCGCCACTGTACGTAGATAGTAAGGCACCACGATGCCAAGAATAAAAAGAGTGCACAAGCTTCCGGTAGTCCACAATGAGAAGTTGAACATCTATTGGATCCGATGAACCATGGATGTAACCCTTAGCTTTAGCATTCCAACCTGGCCAAACAAGGAGTTCTTTTTTCGTTATAACAAATTTTGCTTGCCTACCTTCCGAACCGCGATCGTGGGAAATGACCCAGTTTGTCTGTGCGATACGCCAATGCGTATTGTAGTTCCTTAGGTTCTGCAGAAAATCATGAAGCCCGCGCGGAGAAAAGCATTTATTACGTTGAATATTGTAATTAGGCACCGGGATTTCGCGTTCGAAATTTCTTGCGTGATCGACTAAGGCCATTACGGAAGAAGTGAAGTTAGCTAGCTTTCTTTTTACTGCTTTAGTATGTAGTTCTGCAGCACTACCTGAAGACATCTGCCAGAATGATGGATGACGACTTCTCTCAGCAAACAGCGAAATTTCATCCAGGAGGTCTGTAGCGTTTGCTTCCATGACCTGCCCCCAAAAGGGATACCAGTTTTCAGTTAGCAAAATCCTCGTTTGCCAAGTGTAACTCTTCCTTCGAAACTTCACGAAACCTGACCGCGAATTCCGCTGGGGATAGGTGTCCCAACATGC
>JAJZPK010000021.1 GCA_021811205.1 Pseudomonadota bacterium | reverse complement strand
GCTGGCGGGATACGCTTCACCGATTCACTGATCAGGCTGTTCTCGAACGAAGTCCCGCCCCTTCGGGCGGGACGCGGCATCGGGCTTGCCGCCCTCGATTGTCTCCCCCCTGCCAGGAAATGGTTCTCCAGAAGCATGATGTTCGGCTTCAGGACAAGATCCATTTTGTGAAAGCCCCGGAAAAGTTTACAATGACCCCTTTTTCGACGAACAAATCCCAGTGAGAATCGGCCCTTATCAGCTCAGGAACAACCTGATCGTCGCCCCGATGGCGGGCGTCACTGACAGGCCTTTCCGTCAGCTTTGCAAGGCGATGGGTGCGGGCATGGCCGTCTCCGAGATGGTTTCCAGCAACTCGCTGCTGTGGGGAAGCGACAAGACCAGAAGGCGCGCGAATCATGACGGCGAGGTCGAACCAATTTCCGTCCAGATCGCGGGAGCCGATCCGGAAATGATGGCGGAGGCGGCGAAATACAACGTCGACAACGGCGCGCAAATCATCGACATCAACATGGGCTGCCCCGCCAAGAAAATCTGCAACGTGATGGCGGGCTCCGCCCTCCTGAAGAACGAGGCGCTCGTCGGAAGCATACTGGAAGCCGTGGTGAATGCTGTCGAGGTCCCGGTCACGCTGAAGATCAGGACAGGATGGGACACGGAAAGCAGGAATGCGCTGAACGTTGCGAAAATCGCCGTGGAAGCCGGCATCCAGGCGCTCGCCATCCACGGCAGGACGCGCGCCTGCGGTTACAGCGGGGAAGCGGAATACGACACGATTCGTGACGTGAAATCGAGGATTTCGATTCCCGTCATCGCGAACGGCGACATCAATTCCCCGGAAAAAGCGAAATACGTGCTCGAAAAATCGGGAGCGGACGCCCTGATGATCGGCCGTGCGGCGCAGGGCAGGCCCTGGATATTCAGGGAAATCTCGCATTACCTCGAAACGGGCGAACACCTTCCCTCCCCGGAAGTCGCGGAAATCCATGCCGTCCTGAAAGCCCACCTCGCCGATCTCTACGCTTTCTACGGCGAAGAAACCGGCGTCCGGGTAGCGCGCAAGCATATCTCCTGGTATACGAAGGGACTCGCCGGTTCCGCCCAGTTCAGGCACAGCATGAACCAGCTCCAGTCCTGCCTGGAGCAGGTCGAGCATATCGACCGCTTCTTCCTCGAGCTCGGCGAAAAAGGCCGGCAACTCATCTACGCGGAGGGCGAAAAATGGGCAGCATGAAAGGCGAGGGCGAAATGGGTACATGCGTCCGCAAATCGGTCGAATCCTATCTCAAGGACCTCGACGGCGAAAAACCCTGCGCGCTCTACGACCTTGTCATGCACTGCGTCGAAAAACCCCTGATAGAAGTTGCGCTCACCCATACCAAAGGCAACCAGACTCGCGCGGCTGAATTGCTCGGACTGAACCGCAACACACTCAGGAAGAAGATGCAGGACCTCGGCATTTCCTGAAAGACAATATGAATCCAATCCATCAAGCACTGCTCAGCGTCTCAGACAAGACCGAAATTATTGAATTCGCGTCCAGCCTCCACCAGATGGGCGTCAAGATCCTCTCCACCGGCGGCACGGCAAAGCTCCTGTCGGAATCCGGCATACCCGTGACCGAAGTCAGCGATTACACCGGTTTTCCGGAAATGCTGGACGGGCGCGTCAAGACCCTCCATCCCAAGATCCACGGCGGCATTCTTGGACGCAGGGACATTCAGGACCATGTCGAGACGATGGCAAAAGCCGGCATCCCGCCCATCGATCTCGTCGTCGTCAACCTCTACCCGTTCTCCCAGACCGTGGCGAAACAGGGCTGTTCGCTCGAGGATGCGATCGAGAACATCGACATAGGCGGACCGACCATGGTAAGGGCGGCAGCCAAGAATTACAGGCATGTGGCTGTTCTGACCGATCCCGCCGATTACGGCAGGATCGTCGAAGAAATGAAGGAACAGTCCGGTGCCCTGAGTGACGCCACACGCTTCGACCTCGCGAAGAAAGCCTTTTCGCATACCGCAGCCTACGATTGCGCAATCAGCAACTATCTCACTTCGATCGGCCCTGACGGCGAAAAAGGGGAATTCCCAGAACAGATCAATTTCAATTTCGTCAAGGTACAGGGCATGCGCTACGGCGAAAATCCCCATCAGCAAGCCGCCTTCTACCGGGACATGAACATGCTGCCCGGCGGCATTGCGAACTACACCCAGGTCCAGGGCAAGGAACTTTCCTACAACAATATCGGCGATGCCGATGCTGCATGGGAATGCGTCAAAACCTTCAGTGACCCCGCCTGCGTGATCGTCAAGCACGCCAACCCCTGCGGGGTCGCGATTGCCGACACGATCGCAAACGCCTACAGGCTGGCCTACGCGACCGATTCGACCTCGGCTTTCGGCGGCATCATCGCCTTCAACCGGGAACTCGACAAGGAAACGGCCGCCGCCATCACGGCCAACCAGTTCGTCGAAGTGATCATCGCGCCCGGCGCAACCCGGGATGCGCTCGAAGTCACCGCAGCCAAGCAGAATGTCAGGGTGCTGACCGTGCCCCTGCTGGACGCGCACAACAAATACGACCTGAAGCGCGTTGGAGGCGGTCTCCTGGTGCAGTCAACCGATGCGCTGAATGTAGGGGCCGATGCGCTGCGCGTGGTCACGAAAATCAAACCGTCCGATGCCCAGCTGAAGGATCTGCTTTTTGCCTGGAAGGTGGCCAAGTACGTGAAATCGAACGCCATCGTATTCTGCAAGGACGGGCGCACGCTGGGCGTCGGGGCTGGCCAGATGAGCCGCGTCGACAGCACCAGAATCGCCTCCATCAAAGCCGAAAATGCCGGGCTTGATCTTGCCGGCTCCGTCGTCGCCTCGGATGCATTCTTCCCCTTCAGGGACAACGTGGACGTGCTGGCAAAAGCGGGCGCGAAAGCCGTCATCCAGCCTGGCGGATCGATGCGCGACGAGGAAGTGATCGCTGCAGCCGACGAGCAGGGCATCAGTATGGTCTTCACCGGCTTCCGTCACTTCAGGCATTGATTCCATGAAAATTCTGGTCATTGGAAACGGCGGAAGAGAGCATGCCCTGGCGTGGAAGCTCGCCCGCTCGGCAAGAGTCAGCCGGGTCTATGTCGCTCCTGGCAATGCCGGAACGGCACGCGACGAAGGCTGCGTCAATGTGGACATCACCGAAATCGCGGACCTCATCGAATTTGCAAAGCGCGAATCGATCGCGCTGACCGTGGTCGGGCCCGAGGCACCTCTCGCCAAGGGTATCGTGGACGAATTCAGGGCGGCCGGATTGAAGATTTTCGGCCCGACGAAGGCTGCCGCCCAGCTGGAAAGCTCGAAGGCCTATGCCAAGGCATTCATGGTGAGGCACGGCATTCCCACTGCAGGTTACGCCGAATTCGAGGACATTTCAGCCGCTCATCGTCATGTCGACGAACAGGGCGCGCCCATCGTGATCAAGGCGGACGGCCTCGCCGCAGGAAAAGGCGTCGTGGTCGCCATGACCCTGGACGATGCTCATGCCGCCATCGATTCCATACTCGCAGATGGCGGGCGTGTTGTCATCGAAGAATTTCTGGAAGGGGAAGAAGCGAGCTTCATCGTCATGGTCGACGGGAAGAACATCCTTCCATTCGTCACGAGCCAGGATCACAAGCGGCTCCTCGACGGCGACATGGGTCCGAACACCGGAGGCATGGGTGCCTATTCGCCCGCGCCCGTCATCACGCCATCGCTGCATGCCAGGGCGATGCGCGAAGTCATCCAGCCCGCCGTGCGCGGCATGAGCCAGGACGGCATTCCGTATACCGGTTTCCTTTACGCCGGATTGATGATTTCCAGGGACGGCACCATCAAGACGCTCGAATTCAATTGCAGGATGGGCGACCCTGAAACGCAACCCATCATGATGCGGCTCAAGACCGATCTCAGCCTGATCGTCGAACACGGGATCAACGGCACGCTCGACAAGATCGAGGCGGAATGGGACAGGCGCTCCGCCCTCGGTGTGGTGATGGCGGCAGGCGGGTATCCCGACAATCCCAGGAAGGGAGACGTCATTTCAGGCCTTCCGAAAAACGAGGAAGATTTCCATGTCTTCCATGCCGGAACGAAGCTGGAGGGAGATCAGGTCGTCACGAACGGCGGACGTGTCCTTTGCATCACTGCGCTCGGAGACAGCGTGAAAATCGCGCAGCGGCGCGCCTATCAGGTGGCAGAAAGCATTTCCTTCGACGGCTGCCAGATGAGAAAGGATATCGGTTTCAGGGCGATTTCACCCAAGCCATGAAATCCGGCAGCATCAGGCGGCATCTCGAGGCAGGCGGCGTCATCGCCTATCCCACCGAATCCTGCTACGGCCTGGGATGCTACCCCGAAAGCCTCAAGGCGGTCGCGCGCCTCCTCGAAATCAAGAAGCGGCCGCAAAGCCGCGGCCTCATCCTGATCGCAGGAAAATTCAGGCAGATCGAACGCTATATCGCGCATCCGCCGAGTCAGGATTCACTCGCGAAATACTGGCCCGGCCCCTATACCCTGCTGCTTCGCGCTTCCATAAAGGTGCCGAAATGGGTCAAGGGACGACACGACAAGATCGCATTGCGAGTCACGGCCCACAAAGGGGCAGCCAAACTATGCAACATGCTGGGCAGAGCGCTGGTCTCGACCAGCGCGAACCGCTCCGGAATGAGGCCTGCAAAGTCCTACCGGGAATGCGCCAGGCGGTTCGGCGGCTCGGTTATGGTGATCCCGGGCAGGATAGGAAAAAGGAAGAATCCATCGACCATCCTCGATTTCGAAACAGGAAAAGTGCTCAGAGCCTGACGGTCGATCCGACTGTATATAATAAGGTTGTCTTCAGCCAATGGGACGATGATAGCGGCTATTTTCAACGCGATCACAAAATCCATGCGCCACCATCTGATCAAGGCAGTTCTCTTGCAGGCTGCGTTCCTTTTCCCAGGCCTTTGCCAGGCAGACAATGCGTTGCCGCCCTACGTATTCGGCCAGGGTCTGCGCCTCGGGGATTTTTATTTTTCAGGATATACCAATATCGTGGCGGAAGATGCCTTCGGCCAGCCGGCGAAGCTTTCCCTGGATGATTTGAGCGTTTTCGCAGGCGGTAATGTCAACCGATGGATCAATCCCTTTGCAGAAGTCGAATTCGCCAAGCAAACCCTGATCAAGCAGGGCGGCAACCCGGGTCATGGCAACATCGTCGTCGAGCGGCTCTACAATGATGCGCTGGTGTCCGAGCAGGACACATTCCGGCTGGGCAAGATGCTGACACCGCTCGGTGACTGGAATACCGTTTTCGCTTCTCCGCTCGTCCCCACCATTGTCCGCCCCAACACGACCGCCCTGGGTTTTGAAACCAACGTGAGCGGGATCAACTGGATGCACAATATCGAAAACAGCGAAACGCCTGACCTGCAGATTTACTGGCAGCCGGACTACGAATGGTTCGAGCGCCTGCCGAGGGAAACATTGAGGCACTTCCGGGATGTGTATGGCGCCCATGTCAACAAATCGCTCGGGCTGATCGACAAGATCGGCGCATCCTTGCAGCATGGCGAACTCGTTGAAACGGGAGAAAACTATACGGTTCTCGGTGCCAACGTCATGCGAACCTTCGGCAACCTGATGCTGGAGAGCGAGGCGCTCACTGCGCGGTTTTACGGCAGGGCGCTGCCATGGGCGCCGCCGAGGCTGCATAACCACGAATCGGGCATTTTCGGACTTGCGGATTATTCCATCACGGCAGAATGGCATGCCATTGTAGAATGGGAACGCTATCAGGATCATCTTGTCGCCATGCCTTCCAGAAATTGGCTGTACGGGATCGATTTCAAGCCCCAGCCTTACATGGTCTGGAAACTGGAATATGTACGCCAGAACGGGATGCCCTCCTCCTTTTCGCCTATCCTAACGGGGTTGAATTGCTCATTTTCGACTCTTTTCTGAAGCGCAGGCTGATTCTTGTGCTGAGCATGGTCTGGCCGCTTTCGGGTCATGCCCAGAGGCTCCTGATCATCGCATCCCCACTGGTTACCGAAAACAGGATCTCGATGAAAGAACTGGCCGACATATACATCATGAAGCAGCAGGAATGGCCGGGCGGGATCAGGGTCGTGCCGGTCAACCGCGAAGTGACGAGCCCGGAGCGCGCGGAATTCTCGAAACAGGTCTTCCATCTTTCCCCCCAGCAAATGGCCGATTACTGGAACCGCCTGCGCTTTCAAGGCAAGCTGCCTCCTTCCGTCCAGACTTCGGATCAGGCCGTGCTGAATTTCGTCCGCACCATTCCCGGTGCAATCGGTTATGTCCATGCCAGCACCTTGCCCAAGGACGTCAAGGTGCTGATGGAGCTTCAGTGAAATCATGAATGCCATGAAATCCCTTCGGGATGGCGCAAGCCGGTTTTCTCAGTCCCTCTACATGACGCTGACCATCTTCTTCAAGAAGGAAACGCAGAATCATGCCTCGGGAATGGCCCTCTATTTCTTCCTTTCCGCCATTCCTCTCGTCTATCTTCTGAATACGATCATTGCCGGAAACCTTGATCTCAGCAAGGCATTGTATTTTATGCTCGGAATGCTGCATCTCAATTTCATGGATGTCGATTTCTCGAATTCATCCGACAATTATTATGGGCTGTTCAAGGTCACCAGCTGGGTGAGCATAGTGGTGCTGCTCTGGAGTACCAGGGGGCTCATGCGCTCCGTTCAGGGCGCATTCGCGGTGATCTTCTCCGCCCCGAGGAACAGGCGCTTCATCATCGTCAACACGATATCCCTCCTGATCATCCCCTTTTCCTTTCTCGTTCTGGGCCTTTGGAGCGTCGGTGACTACCTCACCATCCATCTCGATTATGCCGCGATCGGCATTCCCGCTCTCGGCCATCTCCTCAAGCCATGCTTCGTCCTGATCGGCAGATTGATGCCTTTCCTGCTGACATGGTCGGTCGCATTCCTGGCTTTCTATCTGATCCCGCCGAAACGGCCCGGCTTTCGGCTCGCGATCGCAACCAGCTTCGCCTGCGCACTGCTCATCGCAGTGTTCCAGTTCTTCACGAACACCGTCTTCAAGGTCGATCAATACATCCGCATCTATGGATCCCTCGGGGCGATCATTTTCGCCCTGATCTGGGCCTATATCGTCAGCCTCATTTTTCTGCTCTGTGCGGAATTCTTGCGCGTTTCAGGAAAAATCGACGTGATCGCGATGGAAAGAATCTTTCTGGGCAGTGAAGGAAGAGGTCCGCTTGCTGCGCGGATCGAGCATGCCCTGTTCAAGCGCTCCAAGCGCCTGATGGAGAAATACGGCCGGTTCTGCCACAAGGACGCAATCGTCATTCGGCAGCATTCCATCTCCTCGTCGATCTATTTTCTTTATTCCGGAAAGGTCGGGATCTACAAGAACGAGCGGCAAGGGCTTGTCCGAATCGGAGAAGTGAATGAAGGCGAATTGTTCGGCGAAGTCGACCATCTTCTGGGGAGGCCGGTCAATGCAACATTCGTTGCGGAAGCGGAGAGCTTCCTGTTCGAGCTCACGCCGGAAATTTTCGAAGGCCTGATGGATTCGAACCTCAATTTGTCCAGACAGGTCATCGGTTCGCTTTGTCGGGCCTTTCCAAGGTGAGGCTGGGGCAAGGCGCCTGCTTCTGCGGTACAATCGGGCATGGAAACACAAAACATGGAGAAAAAATGGACATAGCAGGGGTCAAGGACTTCCTCACGGAATTGCAGGAACTGATCGTCGAAAGACTCGAGCAGGTCGACGGAAAACCCTTCCGCCGCGACAGCTGGAAACGGCCCGAAGGCGGCGGGGGAACGTCCTGCGTCATCGAGGAGGGCAACGTGCTCGAGCGAGGCGGGGTCAACTTTTCCCACGTCTTCGGACACGGGCTTCCGCCTTCAGCGACCGCTTCTCGACCCGAACTCGCCGGCCGGTCTTTCCAGGCGATGGGCGTTTCCCTCGTCTTCCATCCCCGGAATCCCTATGCGCCGACCGTGCACATGAATGTGCGCTTCTTCATCGCGGAAAAGGAAGGGCACGACCCCGTATGGTGGTTCGGCGGAGGAATGGATCTCACCCCCTATTACGGCTTCGAGGAAGACGCCATCCATTTCCACCAGACCTGCAGGAACGCGCTGCAGCCTTTCGGTTCGAACTATCATCCCGAATTCAAGAAATGGTGCGACGAGTATTTCTATCTCAAGCACAGGAACGAGCCCAGGGGTGTGGGCGGCATCTTCTTCGACGACCTGAACCAGCCCGATTTCGAAACCTGTTTCAACCTGACGGAGAGCGTGGGGGACCATTTCCTGTCAGCCTACGTGCCCATTCTCGAGCGGCGCATGAACATTCCATACGGCGAGAGGGAGCGGGATTTCCAGGCCTACAGGCGCGGCCGCTACGTGGAATTCAACCTCGTTTTCGACAGGGGAACGCTGTTCGGCCTGCAGTCGGGAGGAAGAACCGAATCGATCCTGATGTCCCTCCCGCCCATCGTGAAATGGCGCTACGATTGGCACCCGGAAAAGGGAAGCCCGGAGGAGAAGCTCTACACGGATTTCATCATCGGGCGGGACTGGATCTGACGAAATGCCCCTGCGGAAAATTCCTCGATTACGACTCATGCTGCGGAATGTACCATTCCGGAAAGCCTGCGCCCGATCCGGAATCCCTGATGCGCTCGCGCTACAGCGCCTATGAGCTGGGACTCGAATCCTACCTGCTCGAAACCTGGCATCCTTCGTCGAGACCGAACGGAATCGAATTCGAAGGGCTCAAGTGGATAGGGCTGGAAGTGAAGACTTGCACTCCAGACACCGTCGAATTCGTAGCCAGGTACAAGATAAACGGGAGGGCACACCGCCTGCGCGAGAAAAGCCGTTTTCTTTTCGAGGATGGGAAATGGCTCTATCTCGACGGCGTCATTGAAGACTAGCCGATTCGAGCGCCGCGATCCGCTCGCTTATGGGCGGGTGGGTCATGAAGAGGCGGGCAATCCCCTTTCCCGTGCCGCCCGAAATGCCGAACGCGGCCATCCTTTCGGGCAAGGGTGAAGGGTGCAACGCCTCCAGCCGCCTCAGCGCCGAAATCATGTTCCCTTTCCCGGAAAGATGAGCGCCTCCCGCATCAGCCCTGAATTCCCTGCGCCTCGAGAACCACAGCACGATGAGGGTCGCGAGGATCCCCAGAACCAGTTCGGAGATTATCATGGCGACAAAGAAGGCCGGGCCGTTCCCCTTCTCCGTCCTGAAGATCGCCTTGTCGACGAGCTGTCCGATCACCCGCGAGAGGAAGATGACGAAGGTGTTCACCACTCCCTGGATGAGCGCCATGGTGACCATGTCGCCGTTCGAAACATGCGTGATTTCGTGTCCCAGGACGGCTTCGGCCTCTTCCCTCGTCATGTTGGAGAGCAGACCTGTCGAAACGGCGATCAGGGAAGAATTCCTGTTCATCCCGGTGGCGAATGCATTCGCATCCATCGAATCGTAGATCGCGACTTCGGGCATGCCAATTTTCGCTCTTTGCGCATGCCGCCTGACCGTCTCGATCAGCCAGAATTCCTCAGTCGTTCCGGGCTCGGAAATCACCCTTGCGCCGACGGACATCATGGCCATGCGCTTCGACAGGGCGAGCGAGACGAACGATCCGCCGAAGCCGATGACTGCCGCGAAAACGAGGAGTGCCTGCGGGCTCGTTCCGCTTGCATGAAGATAAGGCTCGATGCCGAATGCCTTCACCGCGACAGACAGGACGAGCAGAACGGCAAGATTGGTGAGCAGGAAAAGGAAGATGCGCCTCATGGAAACCCTCCCCGTGGACCATACAACTATAGCCCTATTTCCTCAACATTTCCTCGAGATCGTCGACCTTGTCGTAAAGGAGGTTGATCCTTCTCGCGAGCCCCTGGATTTCGGTGAGCGAGCTTCTGTTGACGTTGAAATCCAGCTCGTTTCTCAGTCTGTCTTTCTTGTCCTGCCTGTTCTGGCTCATCATGATGATGGGCGCCTGTATGGCGGCGAGCATCGAAAGGAACAGGTTCAGCAGGATGAACGGATAGGGATCCCACGCGGATTTTCCGAGCTCGACGTTGACTGCGGTGTAGACGATCAGGACGAGGGCGAAGATCGTGATGAAGGTCCACGAGCCGCCGAAGGATGCGACCATGTCCGCGATCCTCTCGCCGAAGGTCTGGGATTCCTCGATCAGGTCGTTGGGATTGCGCGATGCGCGCAACCTGACCAGCCGCTCCGCCGCATGGAACTGTCTGCCCATGACCGTCATCAGGTCGAGCCCGGCGTCGGGCTTGCTGCGCAGCAGGATGGTGATGTCGTTTCGGTCGAGCTCGATGCATTGAGATTCCTCTCCCGCGATCGCTTCCGACTGGTGGGGCGCGCCTGACAGCATGGAGGCAAATCCGAAAACATCGCCTTTCATCGGCTCGTCGATCAGCACGGCCTGCCCGTCCTCGTCTATGGTCGAAATCTGCACCGAGCCGGAGACCATGACGTAGGCGCGCTCGCTCGGCTCCCCGATCTTGTATATCCGCTGCCGCTGCCCGAATCTTTTCAGCTCGACCTGGGAGGCGAGCACGGCGAGCTCGTCTTTGTCGAGCAGCGAGAAAAGGGGAACATCTTTCAGTATTTCAGGATCGCAGGACATGGCTCACCTTCATGTGGCGAAAACAAGCCAACTTTATGACGGCAAGCGCTGCAATGCAACTTTGCCCTGGTCAAAACAAGTTGGCAGCTTCTCGCTGCACCCATGCGAAACCGCAAGATCCGGGTCGCAGCCATCTTTGACGGCATGCACAATCGGTATTCTTCAACTTTGATGAGCTGGACATGCACAAAATCATAGAACCTTCCATCCTCTATTTCGGGACGCCTGTCGTATTGATCAGCACCCTGAATGAAGACTGCACGGCCAACCTTGCACCCATTTCTTCCGCATTCTGGCTTGGATGGAGATGCATGCTCGGCATAGCCGCCTCGGCCAAGACGTACCAGAATCTGATGCGCAACCATGAATGCGTGATCAATCTCCCCTCGATCGCCGAAGTCTCTGCGATCAATCGACTCGCACTCACGACTGGGGCCTGCCCGGTTCCCGAGCGCAAGCTAAGCCGCGGCTACCGGTATGAACCGGACAAGTTTGCAAGGGCTGGTTTGACTCGGGCGGCTTCCGAAACAATCGCCCCGCCCAGGGTAAAAGAGTGTCCCATACAGCTCGAAGCCAGGGTGGAAGGTACGCATATCCTGGCAGCGGAAAAAGACGATCTGCGAGGCTTCGTCGTATGCTTTGAAACGCGTATCATGAGGGTTCACGCCGATGAATCCGTGCTTGTGAGTGGAGAATCGAACCGGATCGATCCGGACAAGTGGAGGCCGCTGATCATGAGCTTTCAGAAATATTACGGGCTCGGCGGGGAATTGCACGAATCCGCACTGGCGACGATTCCGGAGAGGGCTTACCATACCTCCGACATCGACCGGGCTCGTTCTGTGCACCCGCAAGATGCCGCGCTCCCATAAGGGATGACATGTCCGATTACGACCGAATTGCGCAAGCGATTGATTTCATCACCTGCCGCGCAGATCGCCAGCCTACGCTTGACGAGATTGCCGCGCATGTTCACCTGAGCCCCTTCCACTTCCAGAGGCTGTTTTGCCGTTGGGCAGGCGTCACGCCCAAGCGCTACTTGCAGGTCCTGACCGTCGAGCGCGCCAAGCGGCTTCTTGCCGAATCCAGGCCGCTACTCGATGTTACCGATGCCGTTGGCCTTAGCAGCGGCTCCCGGCTGTACGATCATTTCGTTCATCTAGAGGCTGCAACGCCCGGCGAATTCAAGGCGGCTGGCGAAGGCATGACGATAGCGTACGGGATGCACGACACGCCTTTCGGCCCGATATTCATTGCAATCACGCCAAGGGGCATCTGCAGTCTCGAATTCCTGGAAGCCGGCATGGCAGACGATGCGCGCGCCCGGCTGGCGCGCAAGTGGCCGCGAGCCCATATCCGTGAAAATCCGGCGCAGACGGACACGACAGCCGATGCCATATTCAGCGGCAACATCGCACCTGACCGCCCGCTGTCGCTCTATGTTTCAGGCACGAATTTCCAGATCAGCGTGTGGAAGGCGCTCATGCAGATACCCACCGGCCAGGTGACCAGCTATACAGAAATAGCGAAGGCGATCCATCATCCGCGCGCGGCGCGCGCGGTGGGCAGCGCCATCGGCGACAACCCTATCGCCTTCGTGATTCCGTGCCACCGTGTCATCCGCCAGAGCGGGGACCTGGCCGGCTACCAGTGGGGAATCATACGCAAGCACGCCATTCACGCCTGGGAGGCAGCAAGACAGGATGCTGAATGACTGCACAGAGAACACGGTCAGGCCGCAGAACGTTTAAATGCAAGTAATTACTGTCACCGCTTTCAAAAGCTTTCCATCAACTCATTGCATTCGCATGAATGCAGTTCCACTCGACCCTGGATTGTTCGGGCAAAGACGTACATATCGGGCTTTTCGGTAGAAAAGAACAGATGCGCGCCGCACCTGCAGTCGCTGCAGCCGAACCCCTTGACCGGGCTCATCCCTTCCATCTTCGCCAATACAGCCGCCCATTCATGTTCGTAGCGGGCAGGTCCATAGCTGTACCATGCCGATTCGGGCGTCACATATTCCCTCAGGTAATCGACATGCCAGCGTTTGGGCTTGTCCTGCCTGCAATGGCGCGATACCCTGGCCCGCAGGCCGCCGGGACCGAAAGCGCTGCCCACGTAGATGTAGAAACCCGGATGGATGCCCAGCATCCCCCCTTTTCCGATTTGCGCCTGGATGTTCGAACCGCTTCGAAGTACCAGCGCATAAGTGCCCGCTTCCGATTTCATTCTTGTTTACTTCAGGGAGAAACAAAGCAGCCGTCAGTCCAGGGGATTCTTGCCCGGGGAGAAATATATGGCTGCAATTCTTGCCGACATCAGTACCGCGAGCATGATCGCCAGCGCGATAACCTCCTGCCAGGGCAAAGTGTGCTCATAAAGCCCCACGAAAGTTTCCCTCAGAATAATGACGGTCGCCACCTCGGTTAGAACGCGCATCCTGATTCGATGGCGTTCCAGATAATCCGTGAAGGTTCGGAACAGTTCGATGAGAATGAATACCGAAAGAATCGCGATGACCAGCGTGTGAATGGCTTCCTCATGGCGAAATTTTCGCAGCGCATAAAAGAGATCGCTCAATACGCCGATGGATGCCACGATCAAGGTCAGCAGCATGATCAGTATGAGGAAAATGACGATGACATCAATCGTTTTCCCGTAGAAGCGGAGAATGCGCGCCTTCGCATCCAAAAGATGCGCCTGGGGCAACAATTCGTCAGAAGGATCCGGCTCTTCCATTATTTTCCTTCAAGTTCTGGATGGATAACGATGCGGCAGGCAATTCAAGCTCCTTTTTCGTGAACTCGAAGCAATATGACTCCTGAAATGCAACTTCGTTCTTGCCATCTTCAGAATATAGCGTTATTCGGATCGATCGGCCTGTATGAATGGGCGGGAAATGCCGAGGGGGGGAGTCGATGCGTTCTCGCGGCATGAGACTGGCAAGACGAAGTCCCCTTGGCCTTGTGCGGGCGCTCGACCATCATCGTGCAGGATGAAATCAGGACTGCGTAGCGCGTTTGGCCTGCGGCATAGGGGAAGCGCTGAAAACCGGATGCCTCATTCAGAGCTTCTTTGGTTCAGGAACGCCAAGGTCACGGCAAATTTTAACTGCCAGGAGATTATTGATCTCTTTATGCCTTGGAACGGCACTCCGCCTGTTTGTGCTTTTGTGACACCACCACGAGTGGCTGCCGCCTTCGCGGAGCAGAACGCATCCATGTGTAGTGAGATGAGCGAGTAAATCTCGCCGTTTCATACGGCTATCGATAGCTCTTCGAAATTGTTGCCGACGGCTTCCAGCGCATCTGCACGGTTTAATTCGATTGCCTCGATCAAGGTTTCCCGGAGAGATTCCAATAATTTCTCGCGCGAAGACTCTTGGCAATTTACGCCAGGCACTTCTTCAATCCAGCCAATCCAACAATCGGATTCTTGTTTGATTATGGCAGTATAAGTTGAATTCATGACCTCATCTCCTTGGCTGACATCATAGCAAAAGGTCGCCGGAAGTTCTAACGAGTCCGTGGGGAAATAGGGGCTGCGCAGCGCGTTTTGTCGTGGCTCGTGGTTGCCAGACCGGGAGGCTTTTCCGTGCCCTAAGCTGACGCTCTATCCGCGATAAAGTTACTGAGGTTATCTGCATTAAGTCGCCATTTAAGGATACTTGATACCGGCTGGAGGGTGGCCATGTCAGATTTTCGTGGTTTTTTGCGATCACCTTGTGCAAGAATCACTAATTACAAAGCATCATCGTATGGATCAAGGGAAGAGGGAGGCATCTATGATTGTTTTGCGACATTTTTTTGTGTCGTGCGCATTGCTTATGAGCATCGCAGCCCATTCCGCCACGATTTCACCACTCTTTGTAGCAAGAATCGGTCAACTGGAATTGGATACGCTGCATCTTGTTGAGGCACCAGCTGGTCACCTGAGCGGAACATTTGAAGTGGTTGCATTTGGTCAAAATGGGCTTCGAACACAAGATGTTGTACGCAACGTTACTGGGAGTTTGTACCAAGGTGGGGTTTCGTTGCAGCTGGATCAGGGAATACTTGAGCATCCCCAAAATTTGATCGGTACGCTCCAAGGTGCACTTTTGACTATTAGTTACGGCAATAACACCGAGGTATTTCAATCCATGAGCCAACTGGAGTATCAGCAGGTATTCGCATCTGTCAGCCAAACAGCGGAGAACTTGCATAAGATATGGTTATCTGACCAGGCCGTTGCCAATGATAATGCTATGTTTGCACAGATGACCAAAGACTTACAAAAGTTTATGAATTGGGGCAATGAGCGTATTCAGCATGTCAAAAGAGTAAGCGACTGGTATACACATCGTCGTATGGGCTATCAAAAATGCTTAGACACTATTAAACCCTTGGCCGCCCGTCACGTACCATTGTGGCGTTGGCAGAACTGTGCCATCAGCATCGAAAATGATAAATACAACCGCGATCAGATGATAAATGACATAGACGCCTTAAAGAAGACGGAATACAGCAGTGAAAAGGACCTGAGCCAGCGTCTGGCCGAGTATCCCAAACGTCTCTCAGCACTGTTCGAAGTGCGAAGAGAAGCATGCACTGCTGGCCCCAGCCAAACAACCTGCTTGCAACAAGCCGAATATTGGCACCAAGGGGCGTTGAGCCGCATAGAACACGTGACGATTGACTATAAAGCAATATTGCCAAAGATTCATCAGGCCATCGATAACGACACTATAAGCTCAACTGAAGGTGAGCAACACCTATCAGATATAGCGCACTCTGTGGACCAAATTTACAAAGGAGCACTGTGATCGGCATAACCCACGTGATTCTTGCAATAGTGAGCGCTGGATCTGGATTATGGGCGGCTTATCTATGGTATAGGTCAAGTATTATCCCCATTGATCCTGCCGGTGGCCAAGATTCAGGCGATATACAGATGCAAGATAGGGCATGGTTATGCGCAACAATACAGGTTGTTACTGAGACGGCCACCCTTAATAAGAGAGCCGCGTGCTGGACTGCGATAGCAGTACTTCTTGGGGTTGCATTTAACTGCACCACGTAAAGGAATTATGCCTCGGTGGTCGAATTCTCGCACAGTCAGAGGAGCGGTTTCAGAGGCATGCAGGCGCTTGAATGACTCGGGCGCAGAACCACCAGTGGAGACCCGACTCAGATTCGCTGCTGTCAGTTAGTTTCAAGCTAGCAATGACGGCAAATGGCACCAAGCAGCCGAAAGGGCTCAGCCGCCTTTGCCCAGCCTGTAGGCTTCCATCATCGCCTCCCTGAGCATCGGGTCCGAATCGAGGTCTGCATCCATGATCCTTTTCGCGATCGGCCGCAACAGATTCAGCACCCTGTCCTCTTTCCACTTCTCCGAAAAGCCTTCCATGTCGAAACGGCCATCCTTCAGGAATCCCGATGCGAGCCCTGTCGCATCGGAAAAGCCCAGGTCTGCTTCCAGCATCACTTCATAAAGATAGGAATAGGTGTCGATGTCGTTGTTTTTGGCGATGATCGCATGAAATGAAGGCAAGATGTCGAATCTTGAAAGCATTTCGTCGAGATCGACATGCGATGAAAGTGCGTAATTCTCGCCCTTGAAGGAGAATTCGACTTCCGCTTTTATGCCGCTTTTCATGAGCCGCTCGAAACGGAGGCGGTGGCTTCCCCCGTCTTCCCGTCTATTTCGATCAGCATCTCGCAGTATTCGCTCTGCCTCTCGACAGGGGTAGGATCGTCCGCGCAGCTGCATCCCCCCAGGACACCTTCGAAGAATATTCCAGCCTTCAGCTTCAGAACCCCCTCCTCTTCCATCGAACCGATGATCATCGCATCGATCCTGTCCGTCAATGCATAGCTCGAAGAGGAAAGCCCTTGCTGGAGCGGGAGACCTGCCGAATTATCCGCGATTTCCTGCTTGAACACCCTCTGGAAATCCGGGCTTCCCCATGCCTTCGCAGATTTTTCGAGCTTCATCAGTGCGCCTCGTCCCAGTTGAGTCCGGAACCGCAGTCGACGAGAAGCGGAACGGAAAGGGAGGCTGCCCCTTCCATCAGCTCAGGGAGTTTCTCCATGACGATATCGAGCTCGGATTCCGGCACTTCCAGCACCAGTTCGTCGTGCACCTGCATGATCAGCCTGGAATCGAGCCTGGAGTCATCAAGCCATGCCTGCACGGAGATCATCGCCCGCTTGACGAGGTCCGCAGCAGTTCCCTGCATCGGCGCATTGATCGCGGCGCGCTCGGCAGCAGCACGTCTTCCCCCGTTCGAACTCTTGATTTCGGGCAGCCACAACCTCCTGCCGAATACCGTCTCGACATACCCGTTTTTCTTCGCTTCTTCCCTTGTGTTCCGCATGTAGTCGGCGACCCCCGGATACTTCGAGAAATAGCGGTCGATGTAGACCTGGGCGGATGAGCGCTCCATCCCGAGCTGGGAGGCGAGCCCGAAAACGGACATGCCGTAGATGAGGCCGAAATTGATCACCTTCGCGTAGCGGCGCTGTTCTGAAGAGACTTCGTTGGGCGGCACGCCGAAAATTTCGGAGGCTGTCGTCCTGTGGATGTCCTCCCCCCTCGAGAAAGCCCCGAGCAATCCGGCGTCCTTCGAGATGTGCGCCATGATCCTGAGCTCGATCTGGGAATAGTCCGCGGAGACGAGCCGATGCCCACTCGGTGCGACGAAGGCTTCCCTGATCTTCCTTCCCTCTTCCGACCTCGCCGGGATGTTCTGCAGATTGGGGGACAGGCTGGAGAGCCTTCCCGTCACGGCGACCGCCTGGGCGTAGGTGGTGTGCACCCTTCCCGTCCTGGGATTGACCATCTTGGGGAGCTTGTCGGTGTAGGTGGATTTGAGCTTCGCGAGCCCCCTGTATTCGAGCAGGATCTTGGGCAAGGGATAGTCGAGTGCGAGTTCTTCGAGCACTTCCTCGTCGGTTGAAGGCGCCCCCGTCTGGGTCTTCTTGCGCACGGGAAGCTTCAGGATGTCGAAGAGGATTTCCTGTATCTGCTTCGGAGAATTCAGGTTGAAGGGCTGGCCCGCGATCTCGAAAGCGCTCTTTTCCAGCCCGAGCAGCTTCTCCCCGATCTTGCCGCTCTGAATCCCGAGCATTCTCGAATCGAGCAGGATGCCGCAACGCTCCATCCTGAAAAGGATTTCGGATACGGGCATCTCGATATCCGAATAGATGGATTGAAGCTTGCCATCGAGCTGCGGATGAAGAAAATCGTGGAGGCGAAGACAAAGGCTCGCTGCCTCGCAGGCATAGGCCGATGCGGTTTCGATGTCGACCTGGTCGAACCCGATTTTCCCCGCCCCCTTTCCGACGACTTCCTCCCTGGAGCGCTTCTTCACGCCGAGATGGCGCTCGGCCATGCTTTCCAGATCGTGCGGCCTGTGGCTCTCCAGCACGTAGGATTCGAGCTCGACGTCGTGATCCATTCCCGAGAGGCTGATGCCGTGGTTGGAAAAGACGTGCCGCATGTGCTTGACGTTCACCCCCCCCTTGCTGCAATTTTCGGACTCGAGGAAGCCCTTCAGCTTTTCGAGAGAAAGCTGTTCGGGCGAGCCCGGATAGCGATGCCC
Source organism: Pseudomonadota bacterium (assembly GCA_021811205.1). Next base: position 1,562 of record JAJZPK010000021.1, on the reverse strand, counting down.
GACGGGAAGATAGGCCGATCCCTCTTTCGTCGAGAAGGCGACGCCCACGATTTCGGCTTCCATCGGCTCGATGCTTGTCGTCTCTATATGGAGAAATGCAGGGGAAGCTTTTGCAAGCCTCTTCAGCCAGGCATCCAGATGCGATTCTTCGAGCAGCGTTTCATGACTCGGCTCATCCTGCTCACGGGGAGGGTCTTCCCGAGGCTCTTCCGCCGATTCGACTTCCTTCAGCCATGTCCTGAATTCGTATCGCCCATAGAGATCGATGAGCCTTGCCCTGTCCCTGGGCTTCTCTCTCAGGTCTTCCCATGAAAGACCGAGCTCCAGGTCGCACTTGATGGTGAGGAGCTTTTTTGCCATGGGAAGCCAGGACAGGGTCTTCCTGAGGTTTTCTCCCACGACGCCCGTAATCTCTTCGGCATGTTGAATCAGGTTGTCCAGGGTGCCGTACTGGGTGAGCCATTTGACTGCCGTCTTGGGCCCCACCTTCTCCACCCCCGGAACGTTGTCGACCGCATCCCCCACCAGGGCCAGATAATCGACGATCGCATCCGGCGGCACGCCGAATTTTTTTGAAACCCCTTCCTCGTCCAGCCATTCCTCGCTCATCGTGTTGACGAGACCGACATGCCGGTTCACGAGCTGAGCCATGTCCTTGTCCCCCGTGGAGACGACCGTCTTCATCCCGGCATTGGACGCAAGGGATGCGAGCGTGCCGATCACGTCGTCCGCTTCCACCCCTTCGATCGACACCAGCGGCCAGCCTATCGCCCTGATCGCGTCAAAAAGCGGGGCGATCTGGGCGGCGAGGTCGTCCGGCATGGGGGGACGGTGCGCCTTGTACTCCGGATACCATTCGTCCCTGAACGTTTTGCCTTTGGCGTCGAAGACGACGGCGCTATAATCTGCCTTGACGTCCTTGTGCAGGCGGCGCAGCATGTTGAGGACGCCGTAGAGCGCGCCTGTAGGCTCGTTCTTCTGGTTTCGCAGGTCGGGCAGCGCGTGAAATGCGCGATAGAGGTAGGAAGACCCGTCGACGAGCAGCAGCGTTTTGGATTTCAATTCTTCGGCATTCATCCTAGGGATCACCATGAACAAAAAAATTCTCCGCCCCGCGGAAAAGGCAGAAAAGCCCTGGTCTGCGCGCGAATCCTGGCGCATTTTCGGCATTATGTCAGAATTCTTCGAAGCGACCGAGCGCCTCAATGCGGTCCATCCGGCGGTCAGCATATTCGGCAGCGCGCGGACAAGTCCCGATCACGAACATTACAAGCTTACCGAAAAAATCGCCCGCCTGCTTTCGGATGCCGGTTTCGCCGTCATCTCGGGGGGCGGGCCAGGCATCATGGAAGCGGCCAACAAGGGCGCATTCTACGGCCCTTCCGCGAGCATAGGCCTCAACATCCAGCTCATCCACGAGCAGCATGCGAACAAGTACCAGGACATCAGCCAGACTTTCAGGCATTTCTTCGCGCGCAAGGTCATGTTCGTCAAGTTCGCCTCAGCCTACGTCGTCATGCCTGGCGGTTTCGGCACGCTGGACGAACTCATGGAAGCGCTTA
>JAJZPK010000020.1 GCA_021811205.1 Pseudomonadota bacterium | reverse complement strand
GCAATGGGCAAGCGAGATTTCGCCTGGCTTCGGATGAGTTCCTCCCCCGACCATGGCGGCCGCGGACGATGTGTGATGGGGCGCACGGAAAGGCCGCCTGCCCCATGATGCGGGATCGAATCCCGAATTCGAAAGAGAATGGATCGCTGCCGATTCGAGCGCCTCGATCTCGGTCATTTCAGGCAATATGCCTGGGAAGCGGGATGCGAGCATGGATTTTCCGGTGCCCGGTGGGCCGATCATGAGCAGGCTGTGATTGCCGGCAGCCGCGATTTCTGAAGCACGTCTCGCATGTGCCTGTCCCCTGATTTCAGAAAAATCCGGATAGACAACCTTCCTCGTTTCAGGGCTGCCCATGAATTCCGGAATGGGCGCGATCTGGGTGAGATGGCCGCAGACTTCGGCAAGCGTTCTTGCAGGGTGGATCGCGGCGGATTTGACGATGGCCGCCTCAGGTGCATTTTCGGAAGGCAGGATGAAAGCGCGTCCGTCCCTTTTTGCATTGAGCGTCATCACGAGCACGCCCTTGACCGGTCTCAATTCGCCCGAGAGCGCAAGCTCCCCGGCGAATTCGTATTCGGCAAGCCTGTTCTTTGGGATCTGCCCGGATGCGGCGAGAATGCCGATTGCAATCGGCAGATCGAACCGGCCGCTTTCCTTGGGGAGATCGGCCGGGGCGAGATTCACCGTGATCCGTCTGGACGGGAAGCCGAACCTGCTGTTGAGCAGCGCGGATCTAACCCTGTCGCGGCTTTCCCTGACCTCGAGTTCCGGGAGGCCGACGATGGTGAAGGCAGGCAGTCCGGATCCGATGTGCGCTTCCACGGTCACGAGCGGGGCATCCAGTCCGTAAAGCGCCCTGCTGTACAGGACCGCCAGTCCCATGACTGTTGATTATTCCTCCGGCGCCAAGGCAGCCTTCTCGAGCATTGCTATGCGCTCTTCCAGATGCCCCAGTTTTTCACGGGTCCTCAGCAGCACTTCCTTCTGCACGTCGAATTCCTCGCGCGTCACGAGATCCAGTTTCGAGAACATGCCGGCAAGCATTGCCCTGACATTCTTTTCAACATCCTTGGCGGGGCTCGATGCCATCACTTCACTCACCTTTGCGCCGATTTCGTCGAACAGTTTCTGATTGATCATGATTCCTCCTTGTATCGATTTTCAAGTGTAGCAAAATTCCCATTTCCGGCCATGCCCGATTGTGGTGCACGGCGCACCAATAAGAGTCAGTTTTTTCGATATCAAGCCGTAAAAATTAAGCAACATATTGTAATCTATATATAATTATTGTTGGCACGGTATCTGCTTAAAAGTGGATGTAGTTTTTTTATCCACATAAAAGAGAGTTATCACTGTGAACAAATTGACCTCTTCTCTCATCCTTGCCGGCGTCATATCGATTCCGTCGATCGCCATGGCCGACAACAGTGCTTCGATCCCGACGCTTTCTCAGGTTCTGGATACTTCGGGAATTTCCCTGACAGGATATTTCGATGTCGCTTACAACAACTTGAACAGCACGGGACTGTTCACAAATTCTGCGGCTGGGCCCATCGTGGGCGGCACAGCAGGCAATTCGCATATTTTCGACACGCAAGGTGCCACGCAAGGCAAGGATTACAGCGCCTTCAATATGCAGCAGTTTGCAGTGATCATAGCCAAACAGCCCAAGGAAGGTTTCGGAGGCTACGTCAACATTACGGCAGGCCAGGATGCGGCGACAGTCGCCTCATCGGGTCTTGGGTCGAACACTTCTTCGCATTCGTTCGACCTGACGCAGGCCTATGGCAGCTATGCGACGGGTCCTCTGACTGTCATCGCAGGCAAGTTCGCGACGCTCGCCGGCGCCGAGCTCATCACGAGCCCGTCCAACTTCAACTACACGCGCGCATGGATGTTCGGATGGGGGCCTTATACGCATACCGGCGTGCGCGCCACTTATGTGGCGACGGACTACCTGACCTTGATCGCCGGCGTCAACAACGGCTTCGACCAGGTTAATTCTGCGACGAACGGCAAAACAGCCGAACTCGGCATCGACATCGCGCCGAACAGCATGTTCTCCCTCAACACGTCCTATTATCAGGGCAAGGGGATGATGTCCGCGATGCCCGGAACGGGAAGCTATCTCGACATGGTGGGAACCGTCAATGCCACTTCCAAGCTGACGCTGGTGGCCGATTATGCCACTGCCAAGCAGGATAGTGCCTCGCTCGCGTCAACTAACATCCTGTATGGGCAGCCCGTCGGGGGACTGGGAACTACGGTCAATGCAAAATGGCATTCCCTGGCGCTCTATGCGAATTATCACATAACCGATCAATGGCGCGTAGCCTACCGCAACGAGAATTTCGACGATCCTCAGGGGTTCCGGTCCGGAATTTCGCAGCGACTGAAGTCAAATACCTTCACACTCGGTTTTGCACCCGTCAAGAGCACGGAGTTGCGCGCTGAAATCCGCCAGGACAAGTCGAGCGGAAATTACTTTCTGAAGGCTGACGGCACGGGAACAAGCTCTCAGATGACCTATGCGCTGGAAGCTATCTACCAGTTCTAAATCCTATCTCAAGGAGTTGATATGAAAATCGTCACTGCAATCATCAAGCCGTTCAAGCTTGACGAAGTGCGTGAAGCCCTCTCGGCAATCGGCGTGCAGGGCATTACCGTCACGGAAGTCAAGGGGTTCGGCCGCCAGAAAGGGCATACCGAGCTGTATCGCGGCGCCGAATATGTCGTCGATTTCCTGCCCAAGGTCAAGATCGAAGCGGCAATCAAGGCGGATCTGCTCGACCAGGTGATCGAGGCCATCGAAAAGGCTGCCAGAACGGGAAAAATCGGGGATGGCAAGATCTTCGTTTCCGATCTTTCCCAGGTTATCCGCATCCGCACCGGCGAGACCGGTCCGGACGCACTTTGAGGAGAACATGATGAGAAAGCTTTGGTTACTGCTCTCGCTTTTCGGAGCATTGTGTTTCGCATCGCCTGTTTTTGCTGACGATGCGTCTGCGCCTGCAGCAGCGCCAGTCGCAGCAGCTCCCGCACCTGCGGCGCCTGCAGCAGCACCTGCGGCAGCGCCCAATCCGGGTGCCTTCATCAATTCTGGCGACAATGCCTGGATGATGACTTCCACGGCGCTGGTGCTGATGATGACCATTCCGGGTCTCGCGCTCTTCTATGGCGGCATGGTGCGCAAGAAGAACGTGCTGGCCACGGTGATGCAGAGTTTCGCCATCACCTGTCTCGTGACCGTTCTGTGGATGATCATCGGCTACAGCCTGGCCTTTACCACCGGCAATGGTTATTTCGGCGGAATGAGCCGATTCTTCCTCTCCGGAATGGGGTTGGATGCGGCCAATGCCTTGGCTGGCACGATTCCTGAATCCACCTACATGACCTTCCAGATGACATTCGCCATCATCACGCCTGCGCTGATTACCGGTGCCTTCGCCGACCGCATGAAGTTCTCTGCGATGCTCTGGTTCATGAGCTTCTGGCTGATTCTCGTGTATGCGCCGATTGCCCACATGGTATGGGGTCCCGGCGGATGGCTCGGCGGCGACGGCGTGCTGGATTTTGCAGGCGGTACAGTCGTTCACATCAATGCAGGTGTGGCAGGCCTGGTGGCCGCCCTGGTGATGGGCAAGCGCGTCGGCTACGGCAAGGAGCCGATGCCCCCGCACAATCTGGTGCTGACCCTGATCGGCGCATCCCTCCTGTGGGTGGGCTGGTTCGGCTTCAACGCAGGTTCGGCAGGCGCTGCGAACGACCGTGCAGGCATGGCAATGGCTGTCACCCAGATAGCGACTGCGATGGCAGCGGTCGCCTGGATGTTCGCCGAATGGATGGCCAAAGGAAAGCCCTCGGTTCTGGGTATCTGCTCGGGTGCAGTGGCAGGCCTGGTCGCAATCACTCCTGCATCGGGTTTCGTAGGCCCCACCGGCGCGCTGGTGATCGGTCTTGCAGCCGGCGTCATCTGCTTCTGGACCGCTGTCTACATGAAGAACATGCTCGGCTATGACGATTCGCTCGATGCATTCGGCGTCCACGCCATCGGCGGCATCGTAGGTGCACTGCTTACCGGCGTGTTCGCGGTCAAGGCGATCGGCGGAACCGCTGGCGTCCTGGAAGGCAACGGCGCTCAGCTGATGATCCAGGCCAAGGGCGTGCTGGTCACGATCGTCTACGACGCAGTTGTCAGCTTCGTCATCCTCAAGGTCATCGACATGGTCGTGGGCCTCAGAGTGACCGAAGAGCAGGAACGCGAAGGTCTCGACGTCAGCCTGCACGGCGAGCGCGTCGAATAAAAGATTTATCCCAACCTCAAGGGGGCTCAGGCCCCCTTTTTTTATGGGTATCCGCTAAAATGGATCAAAGGGAGGGAAGATGAACGAACCGTACATGATCCATGTGGCAAGGCTTGCACCGGCCTTCATGACTATCACTTTCCTGATCCTCTACTATCATTTCTTCGTCCACAAGAACAAGCTGATTTGGGCCATCGGCCTGTTCATCTTCGGGTGCCTGGTTTCTTACCGTTCCATCACGCTCTTTGGCTAGGGTGTGTTAACGCCCTAGTACATCCTGTTCCTGAACAGCCAGCCCGCGATCGCGAGACAGATGATGCCGATGGCTGCAAGCGGCCAGAGTTCGGGAAGAAGCAGGGAAAATGGCGTTCCCTGCAGAAAGACCCCTCTCAGCATGACCAGGAAATAGCGCATTGGATTGATCAGGGTGAGATCCTGAACAATGGTCGGCATGTTGCGGATCGGCGTTGCGAAACCGGACAGGATGATCGCAGGAACCATGAAGAAGAATGCGCCGAGCAATCCCTGTTGCTGGGTCACGGCGATCGACGAGATCATGAGCCCCACGCCTACTGCGGAGAGCAGGAAAAGGAAAATGCCGATGTAGAGCGTCAGGATGCTGCCCAGGAGCGGCACGTGAAACCAGAAAACCGCAGCCAGCGTGATTACGGTGGCTTCCAGCATGCCGATCAGAAACCCGGGCAATGCCTTGCCGATGAGGATTTCTACAGGGCCCATGGGGGTGACGAGCAGCTGGTCGAAAGTTCCTTGTTCGCGCTCTCTCGCGACTGAAAGGGCGGTGACCAGCATGGTGACGAGCAGGGTGAGCAGGCCGACGATGCCGGGTACGAAGAACCAGCGGCTTTCCAGGTTGGGATTGAACCATGCGCGCGTCTCGATGCGCACGGGGATCGAGACGCCGTGGGTTGCCGACCAATTTGCGTTGAATTTCTTCAGGATCGTTCCGGAATAATTGACGACCAGCATTGCCGTGTTCGAATTTCTGCCGTCCACGATGATCTGGATGGGGGAAGGTCTGCCCTGCAAGAGATCCGAACTGAAATTCGGGCCGATGCGCAATACCATCAGCACCTGTCTTTTGTCGATCAGAGATGCTATGGCTGTTTCGTCGGAAAGTTCAGCCTTGAGGGAGAAACTCGATGCTCCGCTGAATGCGGCGACGAGATCCCTGGAAACGGATCCCTTGTCTTCCGAATAGACTGCGAAAGGGACGTGCTTCAGATCGAAGGTCGCCGCATACCCGAAAACGAGCAGCTGGATCAAGGGTGGCACGATAAGCACCAGCCGCCCCTTCTTGTCTTTCAGGAGGGCGAGGAATTCCTTGACCATCAGGGCGAAGATCTGTTTTCCCATCTATTCGAGACGCTTTCTGGTGTTTTTCCAGGTGAGTCCGAAAAAGAGTGCGGACAGCAGCGCCAGCGCGCCTGCATTGGGCAGGATCACGCTCCATTCGTTGCCGGCCAGAAAGAGCGTCTGCAGGATGGCGACGTAATAGCGTGCGGCGATGATGTGGGTAATGAACTGGACGACCTTCGGCATGCTGTTGATGTCGAAAATGAAGCCTGAAAGAATGAATGCGGGAAGAAATGTGCCGATGATCGCGATCTGTCCGGCGACGAACTGGCTCTTCGCAATGGATGAGATGAAGAGTCCCATGCCGAGCGCAGTGACGAGAAAAAGCGCTGACGTGGCGAACAGCACCCAGATCGATCCGCGCAGCGGCACCTCGAAGAGCCAGATTGCCATGGCAACCGACAGGGCGAGACCGCCCATGCCGAGAAGAAAATAGGGGATCAGTTTGCCGAGTATCACCTCCATCATCGAAACCGGGGTGACGAGCAGTGCTTCCATGGTTCCCCTTTCCCATTCGCGTGCCATCACGAGCGCGGTCAGCAGCGCGCCGATGAGCGTCATGATCACGGCAATCAGCCCTGGAACCAGGAAATTTCTGCTTCTGAGTTCGCCGTTGAACCAGATACGCTGCTCGATCCTGACTGGCGTCTCAAGCGGGAGGCCCTGCATTGCGGCATCCCGCTCCAGCCATTTCTGGAAAGCGCCGTCGACGTACCCGGAGACGATCCTGGCCGTATTTTCGTCTACGCCATTCAGAATCAGCTGCACCGGCGCATCCTGTCCGATCCGTCTCGAAAAATCCTGTTTCAGCACGACAATTGCGTTTATTTCTCCGCTCATCATCCCGGCTTCGGCGGTTTTCATGTCCCGAAAATAGGTAGTCTTGAAGTAGAGGGAATCATGGAAGATCGAAGCGAAATTCGAGGTATCGGCGCTCTGCTTTTCCATGACGACGCCGATGGGAATATGTTCGGAATCCAGGGAGACGCCGTAGCCGAAGAGCAGCAGCAGGACGAGCGGCATCAGGAAGGCGATGGCGATGCTGCTCGGATCGCGCACGATCTGGAGGAACTCCTTCCTGATTAGCCCGCCAAGGCGTCTGTTCATGCGGCCTCCGCGGCACGAATCAGTTTGACGAATGCATCTTCCATGGTGGGGTTTTCAATGCCGGTTCCCGCCTTGATTTCGGAAGGCGTGCCGATCTTCAGGATTTCTCCTTCCGCCATGATGGCGAGCCGGTCGCAATATTCCGCCTCTTCCATGAAATGCGTCGTCACCATGACGGTTACCCCGCTTGATGCGAGATCGTTGATGCGCTGCCAGAATTCTCTGCGTGCAAGCGGGTCCACGCCAGACGTGGGTTCGTCCAGGAAAAGGATCTCGGGCTCGTGCATCAGGGCGCAGGCGAGCGCGAGGCGCTGTTTGTAGCCCATGGAAAGGTCTCCGCTGACCGCATCCTTCATGTCAGCCAGCTCGAATTCATCGAGCGCCCAGGCGATCCTGTTCTGTCCTGCCTTTCCGGAAAGACCATAGGCGGCGCCGAAAAACTGCAGGTTTTCGATGACGCTCAGGTTGCCGTAAAGGGAGAATTTCTGGGACATGTAGCCGATCTTGGCGCGTGCCTTGGATGCGGCATGCCTGAGATCTTCGCCAGCCACTTTCAGCGTTCCGCCGGAAGGGGCGAGGAGGCCGCACAGCATCCTGAAGGTCGTGGATTTGCCCGCGCCGTTCGCGCCGAGCAGGCCGAAAACCTCTCCACTCGACACCGAGAAGCTCACGTTCTTCACAGCGTAAAAATTTCCGAATTTTCTCTGCAGGTTCTCAAGCATGATCACGGCCCCCTTTGCGTGCGCAATCGGCTTTTCATAGGGCACCTCATGCCGCCTGGACGCGGTTTTTTTCAGCAGGGTGATGAAGCGGTCCTCGAATCTTGGCGGCATTGGAACGATAGACACATTTGGACGGACATCGGGCGGTGTTTGTCCTTCCATCACGATGCGCACATGGTCCCCGTGGATCAGCGCGTCGACGACCCCGGGCGCATGGGAAATCTCGGCCTGAAGCACCCGCTTGGGAACGTTGGGCGCATGGGCTGCGAAAACCCGGCCATTCATGGATTCCCTGAAGGTGGCCGGTTCACCCTGGTCGAGAACCCGGCCTTCATGAAGCAAAATGACTTCATCGCAGCGCTCCGCTTCGTCCAGATAGGCCGTGCTGAGCAGAACGCTGGTTCCCTTTTCCTTCACCAGATGATAGACGATGGTCCAGAGTTCGCGTCTTGAAACCGGATCCACGCCCACAGTAGGCTCGTCGAGCAGCAGGAGACTGGGCTGGCGAACGAGGGAGCAGGCAAGCCCGAGCTTCTGTTTCATTCCCCCTGAAAGATTGCCGGCCAGGCGCGTCACGAAAGGGAATAGTCCTGCCATGGCGAGCAATTCTTCGAAGCGGGATGGCCGCTCCTCGATCGGAACGCCTTGAAGATCGGCATAAAGATCGAGATTCTCCTGAACCGTCAGATCTTCGTACAGACCGAAGCGCTGGGGCATGTAGCCGATGGCGCTCTGGACCTTGAGGGACTGCTTCGTGGCATCGAGGCTCAAGACGCTGATTGAACCCGAGTCTGGAACGAGCAGGCCTGCAGCCAGCCGCATCAGGGTCGATTTTCCGGCTGCATCCGGCCCGATGAGCCCCGTGACAAGGCCGTGCTTCATGGTGAAGCTGATTTCTTTCAGCGCCTCGATGCGCCTCCCGCCTGCCAGGAAAGTCTTGGAAAGCCGGGATGCTTCGATTGCCGGATTCAGGGCGTCCTGCAAGGGGCTGCCTTGATCGGATCAAGGAGGGAAATCGATGCCGTTGCAGGCATGCCGAGGCGCAATTCGTTATTCGAGTTGCACACGAAAATCCTCACCTGGTAGGAAAGGCTGGTCCTGAGTTCAGGCGTTTCCACGGATTTCGGCGTGAATTCTGCGCTCGGGGAAATGTAGCCTACCCATCCGCGATAGCGTTTGCCTGGATAGCTGTCCGTCGAAACTTCGGCTGCCATGCCCAATTTGAGTTTGCCGAGGTCGGATTCTGAAACATAGGCCCTGACCCAGACGGGGTTCGTGAGCGCAAGCGTGTAGACCGCTTTTGCCGGAGAGGCCATGTCCCCGGGCTCCAGTATCCTGTCCTCGATGATGCCGTTCGATGGCGCGTAAAGGTTGGCATCGGCAAGATCGAGAGAGGCCAGGGCGAGCGCCGCCTTGTCCGCCTCAAGAATCGATTTCGCCGCATCGATATCTTCCAGTCTCGGCCCTTTCAGGGCAAGTTTAAAGACTTCGCCTGTGGCATTCATGCGCGCCTTGGCCGCATTGGCAGCAGTAGCAGCATTGTCAGCCTGCTGTTCGGATACGAAATGGCGGGATGCGAGACGTTTCAATCGCTCGGCGTTGCGCATCGCATTGCCTGCGTCGATTTTCGCTGCGTCAAAATCGGCTCTTGCCTTGTCGATTTCCTCCGGCCTGCTTCCCGACACCAATCGCTTCACGACTTCCTGTTGTGCGGAAAGCTCGGATTTTCTCAGTTCGACGTTTTCCCGGAATCGCGATGTGTCGAGTGTGGCGAGAAGTTTCCCCTTTTCAACCCTGTCCCCCTCGTGGGCGAGCATGGTTTCGATGCGCTCCGAAGCTTTGAATGCAAGTTGAACCTGCCTGATGTCGACATTGCCGTAGAGAACGAGCTTGTTGACGTTGACATTGTCTTGTGAATGCCGCCAGGCGAAAATTCCTGCGACGATGATCAGGAGGGCGCCAGCGATCAAGAATAGAGTTTTCTTCATTTGCCCATAATCATAGAATTACGGGGGGCATCGCGCAACGTTGTCTTTTAAAAAATCCTGTGCCAATATGGCGCCAAATGACTCTGCCCGAAGACTACACGCTGCGCCGCGAGCTCAACGACGAAGTCCATACGCACCAGTATGAAAAGCTGATGCCGCCGGAGCGTGCTTCCTTCATTGCGCTGCTTGTGGACGAGGCCGCAAGATCGAAGGAATGGACTCATCTTGCACGGCTCTGCGAAGTTTTCGGCAGGAAACTGCCCCAGAAGGAATCGAAGAACCTTCACATGGATCTGGGCGAATTCCGCCTGAAAGTGGAAAGGCACCAGGAATTCACGCGCTATACCTTCGTGAAGCATGGCGCATTCGACAATCCCTTTCTGGATTCGGCAGCAAGCTGCCTGCCGGCCGATTGGCTTGCCGAAATTCCCGGAAAAACGCTGGTGGCTGCCCACGTCGGCGTCATTCCCGGCAAATCCAGAAATGCGTTGCCCGAGCTCGGCGAGATCGCAGCCTACTTCGAAACCGACACGCTGGCGGGATCCAGAGCCGGGAGCAGCGGCAGCCTCGTTTATACCGATTTTCGCATCCGCGAGGACGGATTTTCCCGCTTCCTGGTGATAGCCAACAGCAATCTCCCCACCCAGAGCGGCAGATTGCTGCTTCGCCTCATCGACGTCGAAACCTATCGCATGCTCGCCCTCATGGCCTTGCCGGACGCGCGCAGCCTGATCGGAAAGGTCCCTGCCATGGACAACGAGCTGACCAAGATCACGGACGCGATTTCCCAGGGCAGCGACAAGAACGACGAGACCCTGCTCGATGACATTTCAGGATTCGCCGCGCGGCTCGAAGGGCTGATTTCTTCGACCTATTTCCGCTTTGCGGCAACGCGGGCCTATTTCGGCGTCGTCTCGAACCGGCTCGCGGAACTGCGCGAATCGCCCATCGAGGGCATTCCGACCTTTGGAGGCTTCCTCAACAGGAGAATGGAGCCTGCCAGGAACACCTGCGAATCTGCGGGCAAGTGGCTCGATCTTTTTTCGAGCAGGATCAATCATGCGAGCCAGATGCTGCGCACCCGGATCGATGTCAGGCGGGAGGCGCAGAATCAGGAGTTGCTAGCGGCGATGAACCGCAGGTTCCACCTCCAGCTGCGCCTGCAGCAGACGGTCGGAAGACTGACCATTGCGGTATTCACGTTCTATTCGGTCAACCTGATCGGCTTTGTGGTGGATGCGATCGAGGAACATTTCCACTGGCACCTGGACACCGCCCTGATCAGGGCGGTATCCATTCCCTTCGTCGCCCTCATCGCGTACTTCCTGGTGGGCAGGAAGGTCAGGGATGCGCTCGTCAGCTCCGAATTCCTGAATTGACCAGATAGTCCTCGTAATTGCCGTGGTAGTCACTGATGCCGGAGGGGGTGAGCTCGATGATCCGGTTGGCAAGCGAGGAGACGAATTCCCGGTCGTGGCTCACGAAAATCAGGGTTCCCTTGAAAAGCTCGAGGGCGAGATTCAGCGATTCGATCGATTCCATGTCGAGATGGTTGGTAGGCTCGTCCATCACCAGCACATTGGGACGTGAAAGGATCAGCTTGCCGAAGAGCATTCTGCCTTTTTCCCCCCCGGAGAGGACCTTGACGCTTTTCTTGGCGTCGTCGCCTGAAAAGAGCAGGCGCCCCAGGGTTCCTCTGATCGCCTGGTCGTCATCTCCGGGTTTTCCCCACTGGCGCATCCAGTCGAATACGGTCATGTCTTCCTCGAAGTCAGCGGAATGATCCTGGGCGAAATAGCCGATCTCTGCCTTTTCCGCCCATTTGACTTCCCCGGAATCGATGGGAAGATCGCCGACGATGGAGCGAAGCAGCGTCGTCTTGCCGATGCCGTTGGGTCCGATGACGGCGATCCTGTCTTCGGCGTCGACCATGAGGTTTACATTCTTGAGCACTTCCCTGCCGTCGAATCCCTTGGCAAGATGCGACACTTCCAATGCGAGGCGCTTCAATGGCTTGTCGAGCTCGAAGCGGATATAGGGAGAAACGCGGCTGGATGGCTTGATTTCCTCTAGCTTGATCTTGTCGATCTGTCTTGCGCGCGATGTCGCCTGTCTTGCCTTGGATGCGTTCGCCGAGAAGCGGCTCACGAAGGACTGGAGCTCCGCGATCTGCGCTTTCTTCTTGGCATTGTCGGCGACCAGCCGCTCCCTTGCCTGGGTCGAGGCGATCATGTAGTCGTCGTAGTTGCCCGGGTAGACCCTGATTTCGCCGTAATCGAGATCGGCCATGTGGGTGCAGACGCTGTTCAAAAAATGCCGGTCGTGCGAGATGATGATCATGGTGTTGCCGCGCTCGTTGAGGATGCCCTCCAGCCAGCGGATGCTGTTGATGTCGAGGTTGTTGGTAGGCTCGTCGAGCAGCATGATGTCGGGGTCCGAGAACAGCACCTGGGCAAGCAGAACCCTGAGCTTGAATCCTGGCGCGATTTCCCGCATCAGTCCATGATGCTGCTCGATAGGGATCCCCACCCCGAGGAGCAGGTCGCCGGCCCTCGACTCGGCAGTATAGCCGTCGAGTTCGGCAAAGCGCCCTTCGAGTTCGGCGACCAGGATGCCGTCTTCCTCGCTCATTTCGGGAAGGCCGTATATCCTTTCCCGCTCCTGCATGATGTGCCACAATTCCTCGTGGCCCATGATGACCGTATCGATTACCCGGTGCTCTTCGAATGCGAATTGATCCTGGCGCAGCTTGCCTAGCCGCTCCCCCGTATCGATCGAAACGTTTCCGGAGCTGGCTTCAAGGTCGCCGCCCAGGATCTTGAGGAATGTCGATTTGCCGCAGCCGTTCGCGCCGATCAGGCCATAGCGGTTGCCTTCCCCGAATTTGACCGAGACATTCTCGAAAAGGGGCTTGGCCCCGAACTGCATGGTAATATTGGAAGTGGTAAGCATGACTTAAAGAGGTTTGCAAAAGCCCATTTTAACATCCTGCGAGGGACGGAAGGACAAATGGTTCCCCATCTGACAACTGCATTGAGCGGCGCGCTGCTCGATCTGGAGAAAAAAATCATCGATGCGATGCCGTCGATCGAGCACTGGCTGAGGGGCGCATGGCAGGAGCATGCCGCTCCCTTTTATGCTTCCGTCGATTTGAGAAACAGCGGCTTCAAGCTCGCTCCCGTCGACACCAATCTTTACCCGGGCGGCTTCAACAACCTGAATCCCGAGTTCATGCCGCTTTGCGTGCAGGCGATGATGTCGGCGATCGAGAAAGTTTGCCCGGATGCAAGGGGCGCGCTGCTTATTCCCGAGAATCACACCCGTAACCTGTATTATCTGCAGAACGTGGCTTCGCTTGCCCATATCCTGAAGCTGTCGGGCATGAAGGTGAGAATCGGCACATTGATGCCCGAGATCGAATCCCCGACGGAGTTTCTTCTGCCTAACGGGGAAAGCCTGCTTCTCGAGCCCGTCAAAAGGAACGGGAATCGCCTGGGTCTGGATGGTTTCGATCCCTGCATCGTTCTGCTCAACAACGATCTTTCTTCCGGCATTCCTGAAATCCTGCAGAACATCGAGCAGACCATTCTGCCTCCTCTTCATGCCGGATGGGCCACGAGAAGAAAATCGAATCATTTTTCCGCCTACAATGAAGTGGCCGAAGAATTTTCCAGCCTGATCGGCATCGATCCCTGGCTCATCAACCCCTACTTCGAAACCTGCGTGAAGGTGAATTTCCAGGAAAGACTGGGGGAAGAGTGTCTGTCATCCCATGTCGGTGCGATACTCGAGAAGACCAGGAAGAAGTATGCCGAGTACGGCATCAAGGAGGAACCCTTCGTCATCGTGAAGGCGGATGCGGGCACTTACGGCATGGGCGTGATGAGCGTCAGGAGCCCGGAAGAGGTGACGGGGCTCAACAGGAAACAGCGCAACAAGATGGCGGTCATCAAGGAGGGCGTGCCCGTTTCCCATGTGCTGATCCAGGAAGGCGTGCATACATTCGAGAGCATCAACGAGGCCGTGGCTGAACCAGTCGTCTACATGATCGATCATTTCGTCGTGGGCGGTTTCTACAGGGTGCACACGGGGCGCGGGAAGGACGAGAACCTGAATGCGCCAGGCATGCATTTCGTACCCCTTGCCTTCGAGACGACCTGCTCTCTCCCTGATTCGAAGGCGAACCCGAATACGCCCCCCAACCGCTTTTATGCCTATGGCGTGGTCGCGCGGCTGGCGCTGCTCGCGGCTGCGATCGAACTCGAGAGAACGGCATGAAACTCGCATTTTTCGTCGACCCGCTCGAGACCTTCAATATCAAGAAGGATTCGAGCTATGCGATGATGCGCGAAGCGGCGAGGCGGGGGCACACAATCCATGTTTTTCATCAGGAAGACATGGTACTGAAGCATGGGGTCGTGTTTGCCGCATGCACTGAAATCTTTCTCACCGGGAAAACTCCTTCCTGGTACGAGCCGGGTCAATCCATCATGTCCGATCTTGGCGAATATGACGCGGTCATGATGCGCAAGGATCCGCCATTCGACATGGAATATTATTACGCGACCCAGTTGCTCGAAATTGCCGAAAGGCGGGGGGCTCGGATCGTCAACAGGCCTGGCTCGCTCAGAAACTGGAACGAAAAGCTCGCGATTGCGAAATTTCCCGAATTCACGCCTCCCACACTGGTCGCGAGAAGCGGGGAAGCGATCCGCGATTTCCTTGAAATTCACGGGGACATCATCGTCAAACCGCTGGATGGCATGGGCGGGGCAGGGGTGTTCAGGATGAAGCAGCACGATCCGAACATCGGCGTCATCATCGAGACGGCGACGCTGTACGGCAAGAAAACGGTCATGGCGCAGCGTTTCGTTCCGGAAATAGAGGCTGGAGACAAGCGCATCCTGGTCGTTGGCGGGGAGGCTGCCCCGTTTTGCCTCGCCAGAATTCCCAAGCAGGGAGAGACCCGGGGGAATCTGGCTTCCGGCGGGAAAGGGGTGGCCAGACCCCTGTCCGACCGTGATCTCGAGATCGCGAAAGCAATCGGGCCGATTCTCGAAGCGGACGGGATTCTGCTTGCCGGACTGGATGTGATCGGAGACTATCTCACCGAGATCAACGTCACAAGCCCGACCTGCATGCAGGAAATTCATGACCAGACGGGATACGACGTGGCGAAAATGATGGTTGATCTTCTGGAGCGTAGATGCGCCTGATTTTCATAGCGCTTCTTTTTCTTTCCGGCTGCGCCAATCATCAAGTCTATCAGCAGCAGCGCTATGTTTTCGGCACGCTCGTGGAAGTGAGCATTTACGGCAAGGACAAATCGGAAGCGGACGCCGCGATCGACAGCGTGATGCGGAAATTTTCCGAGATGCATGTCGCGCTGCATGCCTGGAAGCCGAGCGAAGTGACCGCACTCAACGAGGCCTTTCGAGAAGGCAAAAAGGAAAAAATAACACCTGATCTCGAAACAATCATCGTCGATGCGACCAGGCTTTCGGACAGATCGAAAGGGTTGTTCAATCCTGCAATCGGAAACCTGATCAAGCTGTGGGGGTTCCAGAACGACGAATTCAAGCCCGTGAAGCCCGATCCTGAAGAAATCAGGAAGCTCGTTCAGGCGCATCCCGTAATGGATGACATTACCATCGAAAATGGCACGGCCTACAGCAAGAATCCTGCCGTAAGGCTCGATTTCGGCGGGTTCGCCAAGGGCTATGCGCTCGATGTTGCTGCAAAAATGCTGCATAAAGCCGGCGTTGAAGATGCCCTCATCAATATCGGCGGCAACATCATGGCGCTCGGCCGCCACGGTGATCGCCCCTGGCGAGTGGGCATCCAGAACCCGAGAGGGCCTGGCGCGATCGCCGAACTGGACCTGAAAGACGGGGAGGCGATCGGCACGTCCGGCGACTATCAGCGCTACTTCATCCTCGACGGAAAGCGCTATTGCCACATCATCGATCCGCGCACGGGCTATCCTGCTCAAGGGGTGGAAGCGGTCACCGTGCTCATTCCCAAGGGGGCGCATGCTGGCGCATTGTCTGATGCCGATTCCAAGCCGCTCTTCATATCGGGGGTGAACGGATGGCGGGAAGCGGCAAGGGAAATGGGCGTTGAAAATGCGCTGCTCATCGATTCCGGCGGCAAGGTGCACATCACGAAGTCATTCGGCGGGCGGATCCATTTCGAGAAAAAGGAACCGGGCCTCGACGTGGTCGACTGAGGCCGTATCAAGCAGGGTCGAGTTTGGGATAAAATTGATATTTTGGAGGGTGAATATGGTAGGAATACTGATCGTTGCCCACGGTACGCTGGGAGAGAGTCTCATCCATTGCGTCAGCCATGTCATCGGACAAAGGCCGCCGCATCTGATGCAGCTCGGCATCGGCGTCCACGACGATCCCCAGGCCATACTTCCACAGGCGATCCGGCTCATCAGGCAGCTCGATCAAGGAGACGGGGTCCTCGTCTTTTCCGACATCTATGGCGCGACTCCTTGCAATATCGCATCCAAGCTGGTGATGCCGGGAAAGGTCGAAGGCATTGCCGGCGTCAATCTGCCGATGCTCGTGCGTGCGCTGACCTATCGGAACGAGACGCTCGACGTGCTGGTCAAAAAGGCTTTGAGCGGCGGCACAGAAGGCATCATTCCATTTACCCGAGGCTTCCAAGATGCAGCAACGGGAAGTTGAGATCATCAACAAGCTTGGGCTGCATGCGCGCGCATCCGCCAAGCTTTCACAGCTTGCCGGAAAATTCGAATGTGAAGTCTGGCTCGCAAGAGGAAATCGGCGGGTCAATGCGAAAAGCATCATGGGCGTGATGATGCTTGCCGCAACCAAAGGGACGAAAGTCATGATCGAAACCAATGGAACCGACGAAGCACAGGCGATCGAAGCGCTGGTTGCCTTGGTCGAGGATTATTTCGGGGAAGGCGAATGAGTTTCATGCTTCAGGGAACAGGCGTCTCGGGTGGGATCGCGATCGGGCGAGCCCACCTGATCTCGCACGCTCATCTCGATGTGTCGCACTATACCGTGCCGCAGAAAATGATCCCTGCCGAAATTGCCCGTTTCGAAGCTGCCGTTGCGGCAACGAAGGAGGAACTCGAGGAGTTGAGGGACTCCATTCCCCCGGATTCCCCTGCCGAATTCGGCGCTTTCCTCGATCTGCATCTCATGATACTGGCCGACTCCACGCTTTCCGTAGCGCCGCAGAAAATCATCGAGTCGCAGCACTGCAATGCAGAATGGGCGCTCAAGCAGCAGATGACCGGACTGCTTGCCCAGTTCGACAAGATAGAGGACAGCTACCTGAGGGAGCGCAAGGCCGACATCGTACAGGTCGTGGAACGGGTGCTGAAGACGCTGCTCGGTCAGCGGCAGCAGCAGGGCAAGGATCAGGGCAGCATTCTTGTCGCGCACGATCTGAGTCCGGCAGACGTCCTGCTGCTCAAGGAGCTGCAATGCTCGGCCTTCATCACCGATTTGGGCGGCACGACTTCCCATACGACGATCGTTGCGCGCAGCCTCAACATCCCTTCGATCGTCGCCTTGCACAATGCGAGACGCCTGATCAGGGACAATGATATGCTCATCATCGACGGCACGAGAGGCGCGGTCATCGTCGATCCAGACAAGTCGGTGCTCGCCGAATACAAGCTGCTCCAGGAGCAGTGGGAACTGGGAAAGCAGAAGCTCAAGCGCATCAAGTCGAGCCGTTCGACCACCCTCGACGGCACGCACATCCACCTGCATGCCAACATCGAGCTGCCCCAGGACATCAAGCAGGTCAAGGAAAGCGGGGCGTCCGGCATCGGTCTTTTCAGGAGCGAATTCCTTTTCCTCAATCGGGACGAGCTTCCCGGCGAAGACGAACAATTCGAGTTCTATCGCGAAGTCGTCCAGGAAATGAAGGGGCTTCCCGTCACCATCCGCACCCTCGATCTCGGGGCGGACAAGCACCTCAAGGGCGCTGCGCGCATGAGCGCAAATCCTGCTTTGGGGCTCAGGGCGATCAGGCTCTGCCTTGCCGAGCCGCAGGTGTTCAGAACCCAGCTCCGCGCCATATTGCGCGCCTCGCATTACGGCAAGCTGAGGATACTGATTCCGATGCTGTCGAGCTCATCCGAACTCAATCAGACGCTTCTTTTGCTGGAACAGGCGAAGCAAAGCCTGGATGCGGACAATATCCCCTATGACAAGGCCGTGGAAGTGGGCGGCATGGTCGAAGTACCGGCTGCGGCGCTGGCTCTGCCGATGTTCATGCAGAAGCTCGATTTTCTCTCGATCGGCACCAACGACCTGATCCAGTACACGCTGGCCATAGACCGTGCGGACGACAGTGTGTCGCATCTGTATGATCCGCTTCACCCTGCAGTGCTGCATCTCGTCTCCCACGTGATCCGGAGCGCCAACCAGGCTGGCGTGCCGGTTGCGGTCTGCGGGGAAATGGCTGGAGACGTCGAGCTGACCCGCATGCTGCTCGGCTTCGGCCTCAGGGAGTTCTCGATGCACCCATCCAATCTGCTCATGGTGAAGCAGCAGGTGATAAAATCGAACATCAGTGAAATCGCAGCCATCACGCAAAAAATGCTCAAAACAGACGAACCCGAAAAAATCCGGGTACTGCTCAGCAAGCTGAATGCCTGACATGCAGGATTCCCTCGGCATCGTCATCCCCCAGCGCGTCAAATTCGACTCGCCGATCACGCTGAAAAGCGGTACCGTGCTCGACTCTTTCGAGCTCGTGTTCGAGACATACGGCAAGCTGAACGAAGCAAAGTCGAATGCCGTGCTGATCTGCCATGCGCTTTCCGGAAACCACCACGTGGCAGGCTTCTATTCGGAGGATCCGAAATCGGCGGGCTGGTGGAACAACATGGTCGGGCCGGGCAAGCCGATCGACACGAACGTGTTTTTCGTGGTCGGCGTCAACAACCTCGGCGGATGCCATGGTTCGACGGGGCCTGCCAGCATCGATCCGAAAACGGGGCGACCCTATGGCGCGACCTTTCCCGTCGTCACGGTCAATGACTGGGTCGAATCCCAGGCGAGGCTGGCCGATCATCTCGGCATCGAAGCCTTCGCTGCGGTCGTGGGGGGGAGCCTGGGCGGAATGCAGGCACTTCAATGGGCGATCAGCCATCCCCACAGGGTGCGGCATGTGCTGGCGATTGCGAGCGCCCCCAATCTGACGGTGCAGAACATCGCATTCAACGACGTGGCGAGGCAGGCGATATTGACCGATACGGATTTCCACGGCGGAAATTTCTATGCCCACGATGTCATCCCCAAAAGAGGGTTGCGGCTTGCCAGAATGCTCGGCCACATCACCTATCTTTCTGACGATTCCATGGCCAAGAAATTCGGCAGGGGATTGAAGAAGGGTATTTACAATTACGGCTACGATGTGGAGTTCGAGATCGAATCCTATCTGCGCTATCAGGGCGACAAGTTCGCAACCCAGTTCGATGCGAACACCTATCTTTTGATGACCAAGGCGCTCGACTATTTCGATCCGGCTCATGCGCACGAAGGAGACCTGGCGCGTGCTTTCGCTGCTGCGCAAAGCGATTTCCTGGTGATTTCATTCACCTCGGACTGGCGCTTTTCTCCCGCGAGGTCGAGAGAGATCGTGAAAGCCCTGCTCGACAACGAACTCAACGTGAGCTACACGGAGATCACATCGAGCTACGGCCATGATTCTTTCCTGATGGTCGACGAACATTACCATGCCGTGGTGCGCGCCTACATGGAAAATGTGGGAAGGGAGACGGCATGAATTCGGCTTCCGTCAGGCACGATTTCGAAACAATTTCGAAATGGATTGCGCCGGGCTCGAAAGTGCTCGACCTGGGCTGCGGGGACGGTGAGCTCCTTACCTATCTTGCCAGGAACCGGGCCATCAGGGGCTACGGCGTCGAGATCGACGACAGCAACATCCTCTCGTGCGTCAAGAACAGGGTCAACGTGATCCAGGGCGATCTCGAATCCGGTCTTTCCGGATTCGAATCGTCGTCATTCGATTACGTGATCCTTTCACAGACCTTGCAGGCGATGAAGAATACGGAAAGCATCGTGCAGGAGATGCTGAGAGTCGGCCGGGAAGCCGTCGTCACTTTCCCGAATTTCGGCTACTGGCAGAACAGGCTGCAGATTTTGCGCGGCAAGATGCCGGTGTCGAGCAATCTTCCCTTCGAATGGTACGACTCGCCCAACATCAGGCTCTGCACCACCCGGGATTTCGAGGATTTCTGCGCGCGTCACGGCGTGAACATCCTCGATCGCATCGTCATCAACAACGGCGGGGTCGTCTCCTTCCTTCCGAATCTGTTCGGCACGCTGGCGGTTTTCCGCTTCACGAAGGGCGGCTGATTTGCCCCGCTCCAAATTCTTCT
>JAJZPK010000019.1 GCA_021811205.1 Pseudomonadota bacterium | reverse complement strand
AACGTCATAGGGAACAGCCAGAACGTCCGTCGTGTCTACCCAGCGCATTTTCAATTGGCCGCTTTCCGTCCTGAAGGCTTCGCTTCTGCCGCCGTAATGGATGCGCTGGGTGTATTCGGGACGCTCGATTTCCCATACATTGCCGTCCCGGAGCCAGTGGTCGGGTTCCTCGACCTGATAGCCGTTGATGATGAGCTGCCTGAACATGCCGTATTCGTAGCGGATGCCGTACCCCGTCACCGGAAGCTGCAGGGTGGCGCAGCTGTCCAGAAAGCAGGCGGCGAGCCTCCCCAGACCGCCGTTGCCGAGTCCCGCATCCTTTTCCTTGTCGGTCAGCTCCTCCAGCACGAGCCCGAGATCCATCATGGCGCGCTCCGTCTCGCTCGTGATGCCCAGGTTGAGCATGGCATTGCCCAGCGCACGCCCCATCAGAAATTCGAGCGAAAGGTAATAGGTCTGCTTGCAGTCCGACTCATGGTAGGCGTAGCGCGTCTTCTTCCATCGCTCCATCAGCCTGTCTCGCATGGTGATGGAAAGCGCGCTGTAGACGTAGTGCACAGAACGCGAATGCTTGTCCCGCCCCAGGGTATGGGTGAAATGGCGTCGGAAATCCTCTGCGATGTCGCCCGGGGTCATGCCGAGCGGGGGAAGTTCGGTGATGTTGGGAACAGGATTGCTTCTGATCAGGGGTTTGTTCGGCATGGAAATCAATCGAAATGGGTTTGTAACGATTCTACTCAAAAAAAAGGCTATCCTTCATGAAATATTTTAGAATGGTATTTCATACATTGGGAGGAGAAATGGGCATACGCACCGTCCAGACAACGCCTTATGCCGACCAGCGTCCCGGAACCTCGGGGCTGCGCAAGAAGGTATCCGTGTTCAGCCAGAACCATTATCTCGAGAATTTCGTCCAGTCCATATTCGACAGCATAGATGCTCCTCCCGGCAGCGTTCTGGTGCTGGGCGGGGACGGACGCTACTACAACAGGGAGGCGATCAGGATCATTGTCGGCATGATGGCAGCCAACGGCTTTTCGAAGGTCATCGTGGGCAGAGGAGGCATCCTTTCGACCCCTGCGGCATCCCACCTGATCAGGAAAAACGGCGCTTTCGGCGGCATCGTCCTGTCCGCCAGCCACAACCCCGGAGGACCGGATGGGGATTTCGGGATCAAGTACAATTCCGGAAACGGCGGGCCCGCTCCCGAGAAGCTGACGGATGCGATTTTTGAAACCAGCAAATCCATTTCCAGCTACAGGATTCATGACGATTTCGAAATGGACCTCGACAAAACGGGGCTGAGCCGGGTAGGCGACATGATCGTCGAAGTGACCGATCCTGTTTCGGATTACGCGGACCTCATGGAATCGCTCTTCGATTTCGGGTTGATCAGGGCGCTGTTGAGCAGCGGTTTCAGGATTTGTTTCGATGCCATGCATGCCGTGACGGGACCCTATGCGAAGGCGATTTTCGAGGACAGGCTCGGCGCAAGACCCGGTTCGGTCGTCAATGCGGTGCCTCTGATGGATTTTGGCGGCGGGCATCCCGATCCCAATCTCACTTATGCGAAAGAGCTGGTCGAGACGATGTACGGGGATAATCCGCCCGATTTCGGCGCGGCATCCGACGGAGACGGAGACCGGAACATGATCCTGGGGAGCCGCTTTTTCGTCACGCCATCCGACAGCCTGGCGGTGCTCGCCGCCAATGCTCAGCTCGTTCCCGGATACAGCAGCGGATTGCTCGGGGTCGCCCGCTCCATGCCGACTTCGGGCGCGGTGGACAGGGTTGCGAATGCCATGGGCATTCCCTTTTTCGAGACGCCGACGGGTTGGAAGTTCTTCGGCAATCTGATGGATGCAGGGCGCGTTTCCCTTTGCGGAGAAGAGAGTTTCGGCACCGGGTCCAACCATGTCAGGGAAAAGGACGGTTTGTGGGCCGTACTCTTCTGGCTCAACCTGGTTGCGGCAAAACGCCTTTCCGTCGAGCAAATCGTGAAGGAACACTGGAAGGCATACGGGCGGAATTACTATTCAAGGCACGATTTCGAGGAGCTTCCCCTGGAAGCTGGCAAGGCAGCGATGGAGACAGTGAAAAGCCGCTTTGCCGATCTGCCCGGGAGCGTATTCGGGAAATACAGGGTGGCCTATTGCGACGATTTCGCCTACACGGACCCGATCGACGGCAGCAGGAGCGAGCATCAGGGATTGCGCATCATGTTCGAGGACGGATCGCGCATCGTTTACAGGCTTTCGGGCACGGGAACGATAGGCGCAACGCTGAGGATCTATCTCGAGTCTTTCGAGCCCGATCCCGAAAAGCAGGGCATGGATGCGCAGGAAGCGCTTGGGGAACTCATCTCGATTTCAAGAGAACTCTCGCATCTTGAAGAAAAAACTGGAAGGAAAATGCCCACGGTGATCACCTGAGCGCGTTTTTCATGCGGCTCAATGCATCTTCGAGTCGCCACCTCGGGCAGCCGAAATTGAGCCTGACGAAACCCGGGGAACCGAAATCCGTCCCGTCGGAAAGGCCTATGCCGGCCATTTCGAAAAATCGCGCAGGATCATCTATGGGGCGCGCATCTATCCAGGCCAGATAGGTCGCTTCGACGTGCGCCATGGAAAGTCCCATGGCCGGAATTTCGCGCTCGACGAGATCGCGGTTTGCTGCGAGATAGTCGATCAGTTTCCTGCGCCAGGCGTTGCAATCGCGATAGGCGACAAGGGCAGCCGTGTATCCGAGCGCGTTCACGTGGGGGACGATGCCGGCCATGACGGCTTCGAATCTGCGCCTCAATTCTTGATTCGGAATGACGGCGAAGGAGACGGCAAGGCCGGGAATGTTGAAGGTCTTGCTGGGGGCCATCAGCGTGATGGTGCGCTTCTCGATCTCGGGCGCCAGGCTCGCGATCGGCACATGCCGCTTCTCCCCATCCAGCAGCAGTCCGCAATGGATTTCATCCGAACAGATGAAGAGATCATGTTCGTCGCACAGCAGAGCGATTTTCTCGAGCTCGCTTCTTTCCATGATTCTGCCTGTGGGATTGTGCGGGTTGCACAACAGGAAAAGCCGGGTCTCCGGCCGGACCGCGTCTTTCAGATCGTCGAAATCGTGGCCCCATCTGTTGTTCTCGAAAACGAGAGGGCTCGTCGACAGCGGATACCCGCTGTTGTGCGGGGCGGAGAGAAAAGGAGGGTAGACTGGAATCGTCGTGAGGACGCCGCCGGAAGCCGCTCTGCAGGCGATGTTGAGACCCGAGACGAGCCCCGGGAGCCATACGATCGAGTCCATTCCCACTTTCCAGCCGTATTCGGCCTCCAGCATTGCGACAACGGTTTCGATCAGATCAAGGGGCGCATGCGTGTAGCCGAAAACGCCATGCTCGACTCGATGCTCCAGCGCTTCGACGATCTGGGACGGAGATCTGAAATCCATGTCGGCAACCCACATCGGCAGGATGTCCCTGTTCGCGTATTTGTCCCACTTGACGCTCGAAGTTCGGGTTCTGTCGATCGCTTCGTCGAAATTTTCCATGGAGAGGCTTTCAAGAGATCACCAGCCCTTTTTCACGGAAGAGTTTCAGGGCGGCATCCACGACGGCTTCATCATAAAGCTTCCCTTTCTGTTTTTCCACCTCCAGAAGCGCTGCGGGAATGCCCATTCTCGGATGGTTGGGACGCTGCCCGAAGGCAAGCGCCTCGATGGTATCGGCCACGGCCAGTATTTGCGCGTCCTTCAGAATCTCGCCATTTCTCAATCCCCTGGGATAGCCCGAACCGTCCAGCCTTTCATGGTGCTGCAGCACCATTTCCGCGACAGGCCAGGGAAAATCGATTTTTTTCAGAATTTCGTACCCTGCTTCCGGATGGCGCCTGATTTCAATGAGTTCGGCTTCGGTCAACGGCTTTTTCTTGAGGAAAAGTGCCTCTGGGATGGACGCCTCGCCGATATCGTGCAGCAGACCTGCAAGATGCAGGCCGCGTGCGCGCGCCTCTGGTTGGCCGGTTTCGAGGCCGATGGCCAGGGCAAGATTCGCGACCCGCTTGAGGTGGCCGGTGGCATACGGATTGATGCGAAATTCCAGTGTCGATGCGACCGCTTCGATGGCGTCTTCCAGGTGTTCGCTCAAGGGCTCGAGGTATCGGATGCGTTGCGTCTGACCGGTATCGGTATCTTCCCTGATACGGAAGGAGGCGATGCCCAGGACGAGGCTGGAAGCCAGCATTTCAAGCACGCTGATTTCTTCCTCGACGAAGGCGAAAGGCTCCTTTGCGCCGAGCATGAATGCGCCGAATATCCCTTTGTTGTCCGAAAGCGGCAAGACGGCCATCGAAGCATAACCGCATCGCACTGCGTCCTTGCGCCAGGGCTCGAATGCTGGGTCATGAAGCAGATCCTGGGCGATCACGGTTTTACCAGTATGCAATGCATGCGGTGAAATTCCAGGCACATCCCGGAGCAGGATTTCTTCTGGCAAGGCGCAGCCGTGGCTCGCCAGGGTTTTCATGCTGCCGCCACGCACTTCCCGGCCTATCCATGCGATACGGTACCCGCCTGCTTCGACTGCATTTCTGCAGGCTGCGGCAAGCATTTCCTGCATGCTGGCCGCAAGTCCCATTTCGCGCATGCAGGATGATGCCATCCTGATCATCATCCTGGTCTTCTTCACGGAATGTTCCAGTCTGCGCTGCGCGGTAATTTCGCTAAGAACATGAATCGAATAGCGAAATTTTCGCATTTCGTCGTGCACTGGGAAATTCTTCGAGAGGTAGATTTCCCCGGAAGAAAGTCGGATCTCGCTTTGGGCAATGTTTTTGTTGCCCAGGCGGTCTATGATGGGGTGATCCAGTTTCGGGAAAATCTCGAAATAGGGTTTTCCAATCATTTCTTCGAACGGCAATCCAGCCCGCTCGACATAACTCCGGTTGGCGCTGACGATGCGGTAGGACTGGTCATATGCGAAGGCTGGGGAATCCACCATGTCGAAGGCGTCCAGCCATTCATGCTGCGCCTGAATCAGCTTGCGCCGCTCCGGGCTCGATTCTGGAAAGGACTCGATTGGCCCCACGATTTTTTCCGGTTTCCGGATAAGGCGTCTGGAATAGAAGAAAACTGCGGACAGGGAGGCGAACGCGACAAAAACCAGAACAATGTTTCCCACATCTTGCGTAGACAATTTTTCCCCGACAAAAGGCGATTGCTTCAATCTAGCCCGTTATCGGATTTTCGCAAGGCTTCGTTTGTACTGGGATGAAAGTTCGACGTAATGCCTTGCGTTCATGACGATGCCGTCGATTTCCTCGCGCGTGAGGCTGCGCAGGATTTTTCCGGGCGAGCCGACCACCAGGGATCCGTCAGGGATGACCTTGTTTTCCGTGACCAGCGCATTGGCGCCGATCAGGCAGTTTTTCCCGATTTTCGCGCCGTTCAGAATCACGCTCCTGATTCCGACCAGGGTGCCGTCCCCGATGGTGCAGCCGTGAAGCACTGCGGCGTGTCCCACCGTCACGTCGCAGCCGACAGTCAGCGGGCTGCCGGCATCGACATGCAGCACGGCGCAATCCTGCACGTTCGTGCCGTCACTGATGCGGATTGAATCCACGTCTCCCCGGATCACGGCGCCGAACCATACGCTCACGCCCGAACCCAGCGTGACGTCGCCTGCCACTGTCGCGTTTTCCGCGACGAATGCGTCTTCAGGCAATACGGGGGTGTTGCCGGCTACTGAAAGGATCATGCAGCGATTCCGGCTGCGGCGATCTGTCCGTCCTGGATGGAGGTGACGCCGCTTACGCCGATCGCACCGATCATGTTTCCATCGACGACGATGGGCAATCCGCCTTCGACGGGAATCATGCCGGGCAGGGAGAGAATTCCCAGCCTGCCGTCGACGATTCTTTTTTCCCATTCCTTGGTCGGCCGCTTGAAGGCGATTGCGGATTTCGCCTTGGCGATGGCGATATCGATGCTGCCGAACTGTGTGCCGTCCATTCTTTCGAGGCAGACGAGATGGCCCCCGTCGTCCACGATGGCGATGACGACAGGCCAGCCGTTTGATTGCGCCTCGCTTCTGGCTGCTTCCAGCATTTTTCTGGATTGTTCTAGTGTCAGTTTCTTCATTTCATAAAAGCGGCACGATGAGCAGCGCCACGATGTTGATGATCTTGATCAATGGGTTGATGGCAGGACCTGCGGTGTCCTTGTAGGGGTCGCCCACCGTGTCGCCCGTCACCGCAGCCTTGTGCGCTTCCGATCCTTTTCCGCCGTAATTGCCCTGTTCGATGTATTTCTTCGCATTATCCCATGCGCCGCCGCCTGCCGTCATCGAAATCGCGACGAAGATGCCAGTGATGATTGCGCCTACCAGCACGCCGCCGAGGGCCTTCGGACCGAGCAGCAGGCCGACCGCCACAGGAACGGCGACAGGCAGCAGCGATGGGATGATCATTTCACGGATCGCGGCACGGGTCAGCATGTCCACTGCTTTCGAGTAATCGGGTTTTCCGGTGCCTTCCATGATGCCGGGAATTTCCCTGAATTGCCTTCTCACTTCGATCACGACCGATCCTGCCGCGCGCCCCACGGCCTCCATGCCCATCGCGCCGAAAAGATAGGGCACCATGCCCCCGAGGAAAAGCCCGATGATCACCATGTGGTCCGAGAGATCGAATGCGAGCGACCTGCCTTCGCCCGCAAGCGCATGAGTGTAGTCGGCGAACAGCACCAGCGCTGCGAGTCCTGCAGAGCCGATGGCATAGCCCTTGGTCACGGCCTTCGTGGTATTGCCAACGGCATCCAGCGGATCGGTGATGTTGCGTATTGCCTCGGGAAGCTCTGCCATTTCGGCGATGCCGCCCGCATTGTCGGTGATCGGGCCGTAGGCGTCGATCGCCACGATGATGCCCGTCATGGAAAGCATCGCGGTCGCAGCGACTGCGATGCCGTAAAGTCCGGCGAGCCAGTAGGCGGCGCCGATGGAAGCGCAGACCGAAAGCACGGGCAGGGAGGTCGCCTTCATGGAAACCCCGAGTCCGGCGATCACGTTGGTGCCGTGTCCCGTGGTCGAGGCCTGGGCGATGTGGCGCACAGGCGCATATTCGGTTGCCGTGTAATATTCGGTGATGAACACCATCGCGCCGGTGAGGAAGAGCCCGATGAGCGAACTGAGATAAAGGTCGAGCGGCGAAATCAGGCGGCCTGCATCGTTGATGCCGTCGCCCATCAGCCAGAGCGTGATGGGATAGAAGGCGATCAGCGCGAGGATGCCGGATACCGCAAGTCCCCTGTAGAGCGCATTCATGATCTTGCCGCCCTCCCTCGCCTTGACGAAGAAGCTCCCCGCGATAGATGCAAGGATGGAGAACCCGCCGAGCACGAGCGGATAGAGCACGGCTTTTTCCTGGATGGCCTGGCTCGCGCCCTGGGTCATCATTTCGCCGAGCAGCATGGTGGCGATCAGCGTGACGGCATAGGTTTCGAAAAGGTCGGCCGCCATGCCCGCGCAGTCGCCGACATTGTCGCCCACGTTGTCGGCGATCACGGCCGGATTCCTGGGGTCGTCCTCCGGGATGCCGGCTTCAACCTTGCCCACGAGGTCCGCTCCCACGTCCGCGCCCTTGGTGAAGATGCCGCCGCCAAGACGAGCGAAGATGGAAATCAGCGAGCTGCCGAAACCGAGGCCGATGAGCGGGGTCAGGATGCCGGTTTCGGTCCCGCCGTTCGAGAGCCATGCGTAATAGCCCGATACGCCGAGCAGGCCCATGCCGACGACCAGGAGCCCGGTGATGCTTCCCCCCCTGAATGCGACTTCAAGCGCTGCATTGAGACCGCCTTTGGCCGCTTCTGCTGTTCTGACGTTGGCGCGCACGGAGACGTTCATGCCGATGAAGCCTGCCGAACCGGAAAGGAAAGCGCCGATCGCGAATCCGATCGCGGTCATCCATCCTATCAGCAAACCGATGGCGAGAAAGAGCGCGAGGCCGACCATCGATATGGTCCGGTATTGCCGCTTGAGATAAGCACTCGCGCCTTCCTCGATCGCCTCGGCGATGGATTTCATCCTGTCCGAGCCCGCAGGCTTGGCGAGTATCCATTTGCTCGACAGGATGCCGTAGAGAACGGCTGATGCGGAACAGACGAGAGAGAAAATCAGAGCGGACGACATGCTTGCCTCCTTGTTCAGATTTCGAATTCTCCTGCTATCTTTTTCGGTACGGCGACATTCCTGAGCTTCACGTAGTCGGGCAGGCCTCCCTTGTAGGGCGGATAGTCTTCGCCTGCGATGAGCGGCAGAAGGTAGCGGCGGCAGTCTTCGGTGATGCCGAATCCGTCTTCGGAGATGAAGCTTCTCGGCATCATTTTTTCCACGTTCGCGACATCCTTCAGCTCGGCCACGCCAATTTCCCATGCATAGGGGGAATCGGATTTCCTGACGATGGTGGGCATGACCGAGTTTCTGCCGGACAGGGCAAGCTCGACGGCGGCACGCCCCAGCGCATAGGCCTGCTCGACGTCGGTTTTGGATGCGATATGACGCGCAGCGCGCTGCAGGTAATCGGCGACCGCCCAATGGTATTTGTAGCCCAGCTTCTCCCTGCATAGATTGGCGATGACGGGGGCGACGCCGCCGAGCTGGGCGTGGCCGAAGGCGTCCTTCAGCCCCTGGTCGGAGAGAAACTTGCCCGAGCCGTCCTGCACACCTTCGGATACGACGACCGAGCAGTAGCCGTAGGATTTCACCTTCTCGTCCACTTTGGCCAGGAATGCAGCTTCATTGAAGGGCACTTCGGGAAACAGGATTACGACGGGCAGGTCGCAATCATCGGAGGATGCGAGTCCGCCTGCGGCGGCGATCCAGCCTGCATGGCGTCCCATGACCTCGATGACGAAAATCTTGGTCGAGGTCTTTGCCATCGAGGCGACGTCGAAGCTCGCCTCCTTCACCGACGTGGCGATGTATTTGGCGACCGAGCCAAACCCTGGGCAGCAATCCGTGATGGGCAGGTCGTTGTCCACCGTTTTCGGGACATGGACGGCCACGACCGGATAGCCGAGAGAATCGGACAGCTGGGAGACCTTGAGGCAGGTGTCGGCCGAGTCTCCTCCGCCGTTGTAGAAGAAATAGCCGATGTCATGCGCTCTGAACACTTCGATGAGACGTTCGTACTGCGCTCTGTGGGTGTCGAGCCCTTTCAGCTTGTAGCGGCACGAACCGAATGCGCCAGAAGGCGTATGCTTGAGCGCAGAAATTGCATCGACGGATTCGAGGGAAGTATCGATCAGGTCTTCCTGGAGCGCACCGATGATGCCGTTTCGCCCTGCATAGACGGTGCCTATTTTGTCCGGATGGCGCCTTGCAGTCTCGATCACGCCGCAGGCCGAAGCATTGATGACCGATGTGACTCCGCCCGATTGGGCATAGAATGCGTTTCTGACGACCATGATTTCCCTTTCGGTTTACAAGGTGCTCACCCTACAACTATAGCGTCTATTTGCCGATGACGGCTCTACACGCCGAGCGCTGCAAAGATCGCATTCTTGATTTCTTCGACGCTGCCGGTGCCTGTCACCTTCACGTATTTGGGCGCGCGCGCGTCTCCTTGTTTCGCCCACGCCGAATAATAGTCGACAAGGGGCTTGGTCTGCGAATGGTAGACTTCCAGCCGTTTCATGACTGTTTCTTCCCTGTCGTCATCGCGCTGGATCAGCAGCTCCCCCGTGATGTCGTCCAGTCCTTCCTTTTTGGGCGGATTGTAGAGGATATGGTAAGTCCTGCCGGAAGGCAGGTGAACTCGCCTTCCGCTCATGCGCTTCACGATTTCGGCATCCGGAACGTCGATTTCGACGACGAAATCCACGTCGATCCCTTCTGCTTTCATCGCTTCAGCCTGTGGGATGGTGCGCGGAAAGCCGTCCAGGAGAAATCCCGTTTGGCAATCTGCTTGCGTTATCCTGTCTTTCACCAGCCCAATGCAGATTCCGTCGGAAACCAGCTTGCCCGCGTCGATGATTTTCTTCGCCTCGATTCCCAATGGAGTGCCAGCGGACACAGCTGCCCTCAGCATGTCTCCCGTCGAGATCTGCGGTATGCCGAAGCGCGCCTTGATCAGATTGGCTTGCGTGCCCTTGCCCGCGCCGGGCGGACCCAATAGTATCAACCTCATGATTTCTCCCCTCGAAAAAAATGCCTGACCCGTTCAAGATCTTCCAGGGTATCCACGCCTGCGTGCGGAACGTCTGCGCGGATCACGCCTATCTTGTATCCATGCCATAAAAGGCGAAGCTGCTCGAGCGCTTCATGCCTTTCTATCGGTGCGGGGGGCAAGGCGGAATAGGTTTCCAGGAAGCCCGCGCGGTAAGCGTAGATGCCGATGTGGCGGCAGGCCAGTTCTTCAGGAACGGGCTCGCTTCTCGATGCGTCCCTGGCATAGGGAATCTCGCCCCGGCTGAAATACAGCGCGCGCCCTTTTTCGTCCATGACGACCTTGACGATGTTCGGGTTTTTCATGTCGGCCCAGTCTGCTATCGGGCAGCAGGCCGTTGCCATCTGGATGTCCGGGTCATCTGCGAGCGCACGCGCCACATCCAAGATCAGGGATGGGGAGATCAGGGGTTCGTCACCCTGCACATTGACGACGATCGTGTCCGGATCCCAGTCTTTCGCGACTTCGGCGATCCTGTCGGTTCCCGAAGCATGGCTGCTTGACGTCATCTTCGCATTGAATCCGTGCGCTGTTGCGGCGGAAGCGATGTCATCGTGATCGGTTGCAATCCACACTTCCCTCGCACCGCTCTCCTGGGCGCGCCTGGCCACATGCACCACCATCGGGGCGCCCTCTATGTCGGCGAGCGCTTTTGCGGGGAGCCTGGTAGAGGCATATCGCGCCGGAATGACTGCGATGAATTCGGGCATTCAGATTTCTTCTTCGGCGGGGAGTTTCCGTGCTTCTTCTTCCAGCATCACTGGAATGCCGTCCTTGATCGGGAAGGCAATCCTGTCTGCTTTGCAAAGCAGTTCAAGCGCTTCCTTGCGATAGACGAGGGGCCCCTTGCACAGGGGACATACGAGGATGTCGAGCAGTTTAGGATCCATGCGATTTTCCAATGGTTTTGACGATCGTTTCGACGAGGGTGAGATCGATTTCGGCATTCACCTGCAAAAACCAGCATTTCCCCGGTGCGAATCCTATACATTTTATAGCATCTTTTTCGGTCATGAGGAGAATGTCGCAGGCATCGAATTCGAGGTCGCTTTGGCTATAAGGGTGATGGTCGGGGAAGGGGTGCGGTACGAATTGCAGACCGAGCCCGGAAAGATGGTCGAAGAAGCGTTGAGGGTTGCCTATTCCTGCGATTGCATGGATACGCTTTCCGGAAAAATGGTGCGCGTCTGCGGAAAGCCCTGGCTGGTCGACATTGACGAAGCGGTTCCCGCACAGGCGCATTTCGAAGGATGGCACGTCATTTCTGACTTCGA
This sequence comes from Pseudomonadota bacterium, assembly GCA_021811205.1. Next base: position 8,493 of record JAJZPK010000019.1, on the reverse strand, counting down.
ACCCGCCGCCGTTGACGACGATGGCATCGACATTCTTCAGCCTGGAAGGCGGTTCGCGCAAGGGTCCTGCGGGGAGCGGAAGACCATTTCCCAATCCGGTTTTGCCGTCGATCACGGCGATTTCGAAATTTCGGTGAAGCGCATAATGCTGGAGCCCGTCGTCGCATATCAGCACGTCGCATTCAGGATGCGCCGCGAGAAGCGCCGTTCCTGCCGCAGCCCGCTTCTTTCCAACCCAGACTGGAAATCCGAGTTTTGCCAGCAGCATGGGCTCGTCTCCGACGATTTCGGGGCGGCTCGATGCCTCGACCGGCGCAGCGCCTGCGACTTTTCCGCCGTAGCCTCGGCTCAATATGCCCGGCGCGTATCCTCGTTCAGCCAAAGCTTGTGCGAGGAAGGCGACAAGCGGCGTCTTTCCAGTGCCGCCTGCCGTGATGTTGCCCACGATCAAAACCGGAACCGGGAGCCTGATCGCTTGCAGGAAGCTGTGGCGATAGGCGAGACGGCGCATCCATGCAAGACAGGCGAAAATTGCAGCAAATGGAAGAAGCAGGAAGCGCAGTGGTGAGCGCCAGATCGGCATCACTGCGACTGGGTGGTGAAGGTGATATGGGTGTAGCCGGAAATCCTCGCTGCTTCCATGACGTTGACGACCGACTGGTGCGTCGATTTTGCGTCTGCATTGATGACGATGACGGGATCCTTCTGATCCCCGGCAGCCTTGCGCAATTCGAGGCTCAGTGCGTCTATGGTGCCTGACGAGACGATGCTGTTGTTCACGAGATAATGCCCTTTCGCATCGACCGTGACATTGATCGGGTTGGGCATCTTGGGCGGCTTTTCAGCCGAGGCTTCGGGCAGGGTGATCTTGAGTTCGCCGAATTTGGAATAGGTAGTCGTGACCATCAGGAAGATCAGGATCACGAGCAGTACGTCGATCAATGGTACCAGATTGATTTCCGGCTCTTCCCGCTGCTTGCCCCGCCTGAAATCCATGTCAGTCCTGACGTTCGCCGTGGACGATTTCGATCAGCTTGATCGCTTCCTGCTCCATCTCGACGACGATCGATTCGATCTTTCCTCTGAAGTGGCGGTAGAAAATCATGCTGGGGATCGCCACAACCAGGCCGAAGGCAGTATTGTAGAGCGCAACGGAAATGCCATGGGCGAGCATGGTCGGGTTGGCGCCTTCCGCCGATTGCGAACCGAACAGTTCGATCATGCCGATCATCGTGCCGAAAAGACCCAGGAGGGGGCTGATGGACGCGATCGTGCCGAGGGTGGTGAGAAAGCGCTCCATTTCATGTACCGCGATCCTGCCCGCTTCCTCTATGGACTCCTTCATGATTTCCCTGGAACTCTTGGCGCTCTTCAGCCCTGCCGCGAGGACGTGACCCAGAAGCGGCGCGTCCTTCGAAGAGAGCTTGGAGACGAGTTCCTGGGTAACCCCGTTGCGCCTGAATTCCTGGATGATCCTGGGAAGCAGCGTTTTCGGCGCGACAGCGCTCTGCCTCAAGGAAATCAGGCAATACACGATGATCGTTACCGATACGAGTGAGGCTGCGAGAATCAGCCAGATGGGCCAGCCGGCGGCTTCGATGATGTTGAACACGACTTTCTCCAAGAATAGGCCGATACTTTAGCCTGCAATGCAAAATTCTTCAAGATGCTGGATAACTGCCGAATAACACAAGCATTTTTATCTATCCACATTTTCTGTGGATAACTTTGTTTGTAACTCTGGTTTTGAAGACTTAAGTAAGCCTTTCGTAAGGTTTTTACCGGTACGGATCAAAATTTGAGCACAAAAATAAACCATACAAAACAATGATATAGTTAAATTAAATGGCTTCGCTGAAAATGTTGAATTAAAATGACAGGGATGAACAACATCATGACGGTCAGCGAGCTCAACCGGGCGGCGCGCCGGCTGCTCGAAGAGGGATTTCCCCTCATGTGGGTGGCCGGAGAGATATCCAATTTCACGAAGGCTGCATCCGGGCACTGGTATTTTTCGCTGAAGGACGCATCGGCTTCCGTGCGCTGCGTCATGTTCCGTCAGAAGAACCAGTATCTCGACTGGAGGCCCGAGGACGGCATGCAGGTGGAGGCGAGATCCTTGGTGACCCTTTACGAGGCGAGAGGCGACTTCCAGCTCGGCGTGGAAGCGCTGCGCAAGTCCGGGCAAGGGGCGACCTTCGAAGCATTCCTGATGCTCAAGGAAAAGCTGGGCCGCGCGGGCTTGTTCGACGCTTCGCGCAAGAAGGCGATACCTGCTTTCCCGAAAAGAATCGGCATCGTGACTTCACGCCATGCCGCTGCACTGCAGGATATCCTCAGAACGCTTGCGCGACGCATGCCTTCGATTCCGGTGGTGATCTACCCGGCTGCAGTCCAGGGAGAAGGGGCGGTTGACGAGATCGCATCGGCCATTGCCGCAGCTGGCAGACACAATGCCTGCGATACGCTGATTCTTGCCAGGGGCGGCGGGAGCATGGAGGACATCTCGGCATTCAATTCGGAAATCGTCGCCTTGGCGATCGCCGCTTGTCCCATTCCGGTCTTGTGCGGGGTAGGGCACGAAACCGACTTCACCATTGCCGATTTCGTCGCAGACATGCGCGCGCCCACGCCGACGGGAGCTGCGGAACTCGCCAGCCCGAACAGGGAGGACATCGAGAAGAGGGTGGCTGTACTGCGCGGCCGGATGGCCAGGATGGCCAGGCATTTTCTCGAATCCAGAATGCAGCATGTCGATCATCTGTCCCGCCGTCTCATCCATCCCAGGGAGAAAATCAGTCACAGGCGCCTGCATCTCCAGCATCTTGCGCTGAGGCTGGATGGCGCCTGGTCCAGGCAGTCGGAGCAGCGGCTGTGGAAGATGGGCCGCCTGGCCCAGAAGTTCACAAGGCCGGATCTTTCTTCGAGAAGAGCGAAAATGGAAGCGTCGCTCATGCGCATGAAGGATTCGGTCAGAGGGAAGCTCGATCGTGCATCCATGCACCTCGAGCGGCTTGAAGCGCATCTTGCCCATCTCAATCCGCAATCCGTGCTGGGAAGAGGCTACAGCATGGTCAGGAAGGAAGACGGCGTGATCGTCACCGATGCTTCCCAGGTCGACATCGGGGAAAAAATTGGCATCACTTTCGGAAGCGGCGAGGCGGGAGCCGAGATCTTTTCCAAGGATCATTGCCGGGGATAGGTCGATTCCCTGGAAAAATCGAGCGTGTCGAAAATCAGGCCGACGGTGAGTTGCCCGTTCAGGCTCCTCGAAATACGGCAAACCCTGGCCTTGGCGACGAATCCGATGTCGAGCCTGATGTCGAGCCCGTCGCCCCTCTGGATCACGGGATGATCTTCGAATTCGACGAAGGTGCCGCCTATCGATACGTCAAGCGTCCTGAAGCCGAACCTTCTGTTCCCGACAAGGGCTGAACCCTTGGAGTGCAGGGAAGAACGCGGCCTTTTCCTTCTCTCAATGACGTGCATCGCATTTCTCCCTATGGGGCTGCCTGTACCGATACTAGGTGACCTGCCTGGAAATGCAATGTTTATTTGTCCAGGTTTTTTTCCAGCAATGCCTTCGCCGCACGATCGAGATCTGAAGCGAGGCAGTCGAACGCGTTCAGATTGTTCATGCCCCTCAGCCAGGTGATCTGCCTTTTCGCAAGCTGCCTTGTTGCTGCGATCCCCTTTTCCGTGAGCTCATCTTTTCCGTAATCGCCAGCCAGGTAGTGCCAGGCTTGGCGATATCCCACGGCGCGCATGGAAGGCATAGCCGAATCGAGCGCAAAGCGCTGCCTCAGGGACTCCGTTTCTTCGACGAGCCCGTCGAGAAGCATCGCCTGGAAGCGTTTCGCGATTCTTTCGTGCAATATCGACCGGTTCGACGGCTGGAGCGCGATGCGCAGGTATTCGTTTTCCCGATTTGCGGTTTCCTGCTTCAGGAATTCGGACAGCGGTTTTCCTGAGATCATCCAGACTTCGAGCGCGCGCTGTATTCTTTGCGAATCGCCAGGCTCCAGCCTTGCTGCCGTTTCAGGGTCGATTTTCGAGAGCTTATTGTGCAGAGCCGGCCAGCCCAGGTTTGCTGCATCCATGTCGATTTGCGCTCGAATGGCGGGGTCGGCCCTGGGCAGGTCGGCAAGACCTTCCGCGAGCGCCTTGAAATAAAGCATCGTTCCGCCGACGAAAAGCGGGATTTTCCCCCTTGCTGCGATATCTTCCTCCAGTCTTTTCGCGTCAACAAGAAATTCGCCGGCCGAATAGCGATCGGTCGGTTCGACGATGTCGATGAGGTGGTGGGGGAATTCGGCAAGAATGCTTTTGTCCGGCTTCGCGGTCCCGACGTCCATGTGCCTGAACACCTGGGCGGAATCGACGCTGATGATTTCAAGTGGGAAAATGCGCGCGAGCTCGATGGCAAGCGCCGTTTTCCCGCTCGCCGTAGGACCCATCAGGAAAATGCCTTTCATTTGCCGCGCATGAAGAGCTTGTCGAGCTCGGGCAGGGAGAGCTGGAACCAGGTCGGCCTGCCGTGGTTGCATTGGTCAGACCGCTCCGTCGCTTCCATCTCCCTCAGAAGCGCATTCATTTCATGAAGTGTGAGCGCACGCTTCGCCCTGACTGCACCGTGGCATGCCATCGTTGCGAGCAATTCGTTGCGCCTCTCGGTGATAGCGCGGGTTGCGCCGTATTCGGCGATGTCGCCCAGGACGGCCCTGGACAGCTCAGCAGGATCGGCCTCCTTGAGGAGCGCGGGAATGGCCCGTACGGCGAGCATGGAAGGGGAAATGGCGGAAAGGTCGAAGCCGAGTTCGCTGAGGGAGTCCTGATTCGACAGGGCCGTTTCGATCTCGAGAGGGGACGCCGAAAAGGTGGCAGGGATCAGGAGCGGCTGGGTGGCCAGGCTCGAGGCCGATGCCTTGAGTTTTTCATAGACGATGCGTTCGTGGGCGGCATGCATGTCCACCACAACGAGTCCTGCTCTGTTCTGCGCCAGGATGTAAATGCCGGAGAGTTGTCCGAGGGCAAAGCCGAGCGGAAATTCGGTCTGCTCTTGTGCCTCTGTGGGCGGCGTGCTGAACAGCTTTTCGTAAAACGGCTGTTGTGAGCCGAAAGCCATTTTCTGCTGGAAAGACGGCTGAAAGACTGGCTGGTTCGGGCGATGCTCCTGGGGCGGGATGGATGCGGCAGGCGGAGCAAGCCCCTTGTCGAGCGCATGGTAAACGAACTGATGGACTGCACGCGATTCCCTGAATCTGACTTCCGTTTTGGCAGGATGCACGTTGACGTCGAGTTCTTCGGGCGGGATAGAAAGAAAAAGGACGAAGGCGGGATGCATCTGATGATGCAGCACATCCTGGTAGGCCTGCCTCAAGGCGTGATTCAGAAGCTTGTCTCTGACGAAACGCCCATTGACGAAAAAATACTGGTTGTCCCTTGACGAGGAGGCCTGGGCCGGCTTCGATGCCATCCCCCTGATGGACAGCGATGACGCGGTCTCTTCGATCATGAACGCAGATTCCGAGAAGGTTTTTCCGAGCAGGTCCGCAATGCGCGCCTCATACGTTGCAGGTTTCAATTGCCACTGCAATTTGCCGTTGTGCTGAAGTGAAAAGGCGATGTCGGGGGAAGACAGTGCAATGCGCTTGAAGACTTCGGCGCAGTGGGCATATTCGGTGGCATCGGACTTCAGGAATTTGCGCCTGGCGGGCGTGTTGTAATAGAGGTCGAGCACTTCGACGGTTGTACCGTATCCTGTCGCGGCAGGCTCGGGTTCATTGCCGCCATCGATCTTCCAGCCATGTTCCTGATGCTTCATGCGGCTTGCGAGGACAAGCCTGGACACGGCTGCGATGCTCGCCAAGGCCTCGCCGCGAAAACCCAGGCTGCTCACTTTGTGCAGCTCTTCCAGACTGGAGATCTTGCTTGTCGCATGGCGCGTGAGCGCAAGCTTAAGATCATCTTTTCCGATTCCCGAACCGTTGTCGGAAACCCTGATCAGCTTCGTCCCCCCCCCGGAGAGGTGCACCGAGATTTCGGTTGCCCCGGAGTCCAGGCTGTTTTCCAGGAGTTCCTTGAGTGCAGAGGCGGGCCGTTCGACTACTTCTCCCGCAGCGATCTGGCTCACGAGAAGGTCAGGCAAGATGTTGATGTATCCCATGGGCGGATTTTACACGGCATAATGGGCGTTTTGGAGTGGAAATGCGCGAATTCTGGGACAATCGCTATGCAGTCGAGGAATATGTGTTCGGAACGAAGCCGAATGCCTTTCTCGCTTCGCAAGCACACTTGCTCGAACCCGGACGGAAGGCGCTTGCCGTTGCTGACGGCGAGGGCAGGAACGGGGCTTGGCTCGCGAGCCTGGGTATGGAAGTGCTTTCCGTCGATTTTTCTCCGGTTGCCCAGGAAAAGGCGAGAAAGCTGGCAGGCAACCTTCCCATCCGGTTCGAGACGGCCGATCTGACGTCATGGGACTGGGGGAGAGAGCGCTTCGACGTCATTGCTGCGATCTTCATTCAGTTCGCCGGACCCGAAGCCAGGGCGAAGCTTTTTGCTGACATGAAGGGCGCGCTGAATCCGGGCGGCATCTTGCTGCTCGAAGGCTATACGCCCAGGCAGCTCGAATACAAGACGGGCGGCCCTTCTCAGGTCGAAAACCTGTATACGGAGGCGATGCTGGAGGCGGCCTTTTCCGACATGGAAATTCTCAGGCTGGCAGCCTATGAAGCCGAGGTCGACGAAGGTTCTGGACACAGCGGTCGCTCCGCGCTGATCGATCTTGTCGCGAGAAAGCCTTGATCGAGGCGCATCTTCTTTCGGCTTACCTCAATACGACCTACCGCGTTTTTTTTCCGGAAGAGGCAGTCGACATCCGTATCGGCGAATGCCAGTCCAGGCTGGACGAACTCTTGGGCGGACAATCCTGGGCTTTCATATCGGCGGAGAATCCGGGATCGATTCCCGTGAAGGACAATGCGGATCGCCACGGAAAGCTTGTCGAAAGACTGAAGGGCAGGGACAGCCATCCCGGCCTCGGCATTCCCGATGAAGGCGACTGGCCGCCGGAGAAAAGCCTGCTCGTATGCGGAATCAGCGAGCAGGAGGCGATAAGGATAGGGCGGCAGTTCGGCCAGAACGCGATCCTGTGCGGCGAGCCGGGCAAACCCGCGCGGCTCGTGCCGCTTTCAGGCCAGGCTCTTCGAGACGATTTCGTATAAGTCCTTGGAAAGACCCGGGGCCCGGAGCATCTTCTCGAGATGCGCTTTCATCATGCGGCTTCTTTCGGGCTCGATCCGCTTCCAGCGGCTGAACGATGATGCGAGCCTGGAAGCGACCTGAGGATTGAACTTGTCGATAGCGAGCACCCACTCCGATACGAAATCGTAGCCCGCTTCGGTATGGAAATGGAGCGGGTTGGCATGGGCGAATGCGCCGATCAGCGCCCGTACCCTGTTCGGATTCTTTGCGTCGAATGCCTTGTGTTCGGCGAGCTGCTTGACGGCATGCAGGGTGCCGGGAAGAGGAGAAGTCGCCTGAATTGAGAACCATTTGTCGAGCACCAGCGCATCCTTCTTCCATCGCTCAAAGAAGGCTTCCAGCGCAAAGCCGCGTTCCGGGCAGTCGCGCGCGGCGAGCGCCTGGAGGGCGGCCAGGCTTTCGGTCATGTTGCCGGACTTGGCGAATTGCTCGAAACAGGCGCTCACGGTTTCCTGATCCGGAGCCTCCATCAGGAATCCGAGGCAGAGATTCCTGAGCGCCCTTGATCCGGCGTCCGTCGCGGGGGAGGCGTAAATGGAGGAAAAGTCCGCTTCCAGGCGGCTGGCCAATTTCAGCCGTGCCGTTTTCCTGGCCTCGTGGACCTTCACGGGGTCGAAGGCATCGATTGCTTCGGCGATTTCCGATTCGGTGGGCAGGCTCAGCATGAGGCTCCTGAAGGCGGGATCCGCATCGCTTCTCAGTATTTTTTCGAATGCGCGCTCGATGCGCTCGTCGAACTTGCCGCCATTGACGAGCGCAACGAGCGCCTGCATCAGCAGGCGCTGCCCTGCATCCCATCGGTTGAATGCATCGGTGTCGTGCATCATCAGGAAAGCGAGATCGTCTTCCGAATAGGGGAATTCGAGCCTGACCGGTGCGGAAAAACCGCGCAGCAGAGATGGGATGGGGGGATGGTCTATGCCTGTGAAAGTGAACGTTTGCTTTTTCTCCCTGATTTCGAAAACGCGGCTGGCGGCGCCAGGGGAGGATTCGCCTTCGAGTTGAAGCTCGAAGGCTTTCCCGTTTTTGTCGATGAGACCTATTTCGACCGGGATGTGAAAAGGCAATTTTTCGGTCTGTCCAGGCGTTGGCGGACAGGACTGGACGAAATTCAGCGAATAGGTTCTGTTTTTCGGATCGAAGGAAGAAGTCACTTCGATTTTTGGGGTCCCCGCCTGACTATACCAGAGCCTGAATTGGGAAAGGTCGACGCCGCTCGCCGCCTCCATC